>JBGVCE010000251.1:0-2073 GCA_045226235.1 Anaerobutyricum sp. | reverse complement strand
CCACAAGCATAAGGCACAGCAGGATGCTCTTGGAGAAACCGGGCCAGAGATCGAAGTCAGTGCTGGCAAAACCTGTGGTAGTAATGATGGATGAAACCTGAAATGCGGCATGACGCACAGTTTCCTCCATGGTTCCGTAGAAGCCTCGCAGGTTCCATATAATCAGACCGATACTGGCTAACACAATACCGATATAGAGTCTTAATTCTTCATCCATAAATACATTTTTAAACTGTTTGATCAGAAGAAGATAATAACAGCTGAAATTGACACCAAATAATAACATAAATATGGTACATACATTCTGCAGATAGGGAGTGTAACCGGCAATACTGTCATTCTTTACACCAAATCCTCCTGTTCCTGCGGTACCGAAAGCGGTACACACGGCATCAAAGACAGGCATGTGTCCTATAAGCAGAAATACAATGTTCAGCAGAGTGATTACAATATAGATCTTATACAGGATGCTGGCGGTACGTCTCATCTTGGGAACCAGTTTGCCTACATCCGGGCCGGGGCTCTCTGCGCGGAGAAGATGCATGGTATAACCGCTGCTTCGTTTATCCACGGAGGCGATGGCAAGCAGGAAAACCAGAACCCCCATACCGCCAACCCAATGGCTGAAACTCCTCCAATAAAGGATTCCATAACTCAGCTTCTCCACTTCCGGTACGATAGAAGAACCTGTGGTGGTGAAACCGGAAACAATCTCAAAAAACGCATCGATAAATGCAGGGATCTCCCCGGAAAAATAGAAGGGCAGACATCCCAGAAGTCCCATGACGATCCAGCTGATTCCCACACAGGTAAGACCGTCCTTGGCATAAAAACCACTGGGGGCATTCTTGCACGTCAGATATAAGAGGAGGATGATGCCTGCGATGATTAGCAGAGACAGCAGATAACCATGCACAGCATTGGTCTCCTGATAATAAAAACTGATCAGAAGCGCAGGAATCATAAAAATCCATTCTATGAGCAAAATCTGATAGATAAATTTTCCCATCATTCGATAATTCATTTTGTCAACCAAACCTTTCCATATGTTTTACGATTCAAAGATATCATTTAACTGATAAATCTCATGATTGCCACTGACGACAACAATAAGGATGTCGCCAGGCTGGAAAGAAGAATTACCGTTGGGAATCTCAGTGGATATACCCCGCTTCATCACAGCATGTTTTATGCCGGCGATCAGAGTACCTTTCTTCAGGTGGATTTCCTTTAAGGGCTTTCCGCAATACAAAGTGGTATCATCCACACGAAATTCCAGGGCTTCGGCTTTGGAATCAGCGATGGGATGTACACTGAGGGCTGCACCTGTCTGATTTCTCATGGCACGGACATAGCTGACGATCTGAGCGGAGCATAATTCCTTAGGGCTGATGACGCTGCCCAGCTCAAGATCATTCACGATGTTGCTGTTGAACATATGCCCGATGCTGGTAACAACCTGGGGCACGTGATTGCTGGTTCCATATAAGGAGATAATGATATTTAATTCATCCAGACCTGTCATTGTGATGAGGGCATCGCATTGCGCGATTTTCTCTGATCTCCATAGAGTCTGGCTTCCGGCATCCCCCTGGATGATGGATGCCTCCGGCAGATCATTTGCCAGAAGAAGGCAGCGGTCGCGGTCCTTCTCAATGATTTCCACAGAGATTCCGGTCTTCTGCAGACGCTTGGCCAGGTAGTAACTGATTCTGTTCCCTCCGCAAACCACTACGCGGCGGATCTTGTTGTTTACTATGTTCAGGTTGGTGAGCAGAGTGGAGAGGGACTCAATCGGAGCAGTCACGTATACTCTGTCTCCTGTATGGATAGTGAAATCCCCCATGGGGGCGATGGCCTTACCATCCCTCAAGACAATACAGACAAGAACAGAACATTTCACAACGTTGTTCAGATCCTTCAGCTGCACGTCTTTTAATATACTTTTTTCATCAATCTTCAGTTCGATGATTTCAAAATGTCCGTTGGAAAGGTATTCCCGTTTTAGGGAAGCCGGGAATTTGATCATCCGTTCAATCTCTGCTGCTGCCTGAAAATCCGGATTCACCATAA
>JBGVCE010000250.1:0-3583 GCA_045226235.1 Anaerobutyricum sp. | reverse complement strand
ACCCTGAACTGGCCAGGATGTACAATGTACCGGAAGGTCATCACAGTATCGGCCTCTTCGCTACGGATAACGATGATGTGGCTTATCTTGCGGTGGACGATGCCACCAAAAAAGCCAATATCAAGGTTCTGCATGCAGAGACCTTCTACGGAGGGCAGACCTGTTCCTGGAGCAAATATGGCGGAAGCGTTGTGGTGGTTTTCTCCGGTCCCAAGGTTCAGGATGTACGGAGCGGACTGGCCTACGTGAATGATTATGTAAAGAATCAGTCCGGCCTCTTTAATCTTGACGGAGATAGCGGCACCGCTTTCTATGCGGACTGTATCCCAAGGGTAGGAAAGTATTATCAGGAGAAGTTTAACATACCGGAAGGTATGTCTTACTCTTATCTGGTCGGCGGCCCCATCGAGACCAATTTTGCTCTGGATAAGGCATTAAAATCCAGTGATACCAAGATTGCCCACTACTGGTACCCGCCTAGCCATGCCAACTCCAGCGGGGCCATCCTGTATGGAACTGAGTCCGCCTGCCGCGCTGCGGTCAATGCCTTTGTCGATACATTAAAGGCCGCTACGGCACACCCCATGGATATCTGATGCAGATTTATTCTGTAATACTACAGAGATGATATTTATATTCAATAAAAAAACCGGTCATCTGGCTTTCCATTTAGGAACAGTCAGATAACCGGTTTATTCTTTTGCTTAGTCCTCCACAAAAATCCGATAGAGCATGACCATAATGTCCTCCAGGGTTACTGTCTCCGGAGTCATGGCTGTGATGGGATCTCTCAGGATCTCCTCTGCCATCTCCAGATTCACCATGCGGTGGTCAGGCTGATAATCTTTGATGGATCGTAATTTCAAAACGTCATCCCTGAAATGTTTATATGCCTTAATCGTCTTATCTGCGATTTCTTCTGCCTCTTCGTTTCCATGAAAATCCACTCCCAGAAGCTTTCCCGTGTAGAGGATCTTATCTTTCCTGGCCCCGGCAATATGGCGTACCATCTCCGGAAATGCATAGGCACAGGCGGCACCGTGGGGGATGTGGAACCGGGCACCGATCTCATGAGCGATACAATGGCCGATATGAACCAGGCAATCCACCAGAAGAAAACCTCCGTAGGATGCGCAGACCATCATCTTTTCTCTGGCAGCGATATCCGTACCGTCTTCCACTGCCTGGGGAAGCCATCTTATAACGTCTTCCATAAGTTTTTCACAGATCAGATCTGTCATAGGATTGGAAGATGTGGATGTGTAGGCTTCAAAAGCATGAGAGAACACGTCAAGTCCGGTCTCCGCTGTAATCCTGGCCGGAAGCTCCAGCGTCAGCATGGGATCCAGCAGGGCATATTCACTCATGGAATTTCTCACATCAATGGGATGTTTATTCCCCTCTTTCAGGTCAGTGATAACAATCCAGTTGGACAGTTCACTTCCGGTACCTGATGTGGTAGGAATACAGATCAGCCGGTCCGCAGGAATCATTTTATCTTCATTTCCTACAAAGTCAAGAATCCTGCCCTCATTAACCCTCATCACATTAATGCCCTTCGCGGCATCCATAGTGCTTCCGCCTCCTATGGCGATGATGCAGTCACAGCCGGCCTGCCTGCATAGCAAGGCGCCTTCATCCACCAGATCACTGGTAGGATCCGGGGTAATCTTATCATACACTTCCACGGCAATCCCGCTGTTTTCCAGGATATCAATAATCTTGCCGGCAATTCCGGCCTTGGCAATCCCCTGGTCAAAAACAAGAAATGGTTTCTGATATCCATTTTCTCTGCATAGGTCCGGCAATAATTTCACCGAGTCATACCCTTCAATCACTTTTGTTTTCTGAACCAGACAATACGGTATCATCTACGTCACCTCTATCTTAATCTGTTAAAGATATCTTTACAGTTTGTTCTCCAGAAAATAAGTATGGATTCTCTGTCCGTTAACCAGCTTGTTACCACGGAATATCTTCTCCATCTCCATGAGATATTCCAGGTGGGCCATAGTCTCACCCATGGCAAACCAGATCTGACGCTTGGGGGCGGTGTCCCAGGTTTCTCCATGTAGTGACCAGGTAAGTCTGGAGGCCACTTCATAGCCGCTGCTTCCGGGATGTTCCTTCAGCACCTCAAGGATCTCATTCAGACGCCTGCTATGATGTTCTGTAATCTCCTCCACCCTCTGGGGGAGTGTTTTCCCCTGAATTCCCCGATGGGCAGGGTAGGCGGTCTCAATATCATAAGTCAACATGCGATGAAGGTTGACCAGGTAAGTGGAAAGAGAGTGTTTCACGCCGGGCCAGACGGTAATATTAGGGGTGATATCATAAAGGATATGGTCCCCCAGGAACATAATTTTCTGATCCTCCAGATAATAACACATATGCTCCGGCGTGTGACCTGGCATGGCCAGGGCGGTAAAAGTCAGATCACCGATCTGTATCTTATCTCCGTCCCTCAAGGGAACCACATCATAATCCGTATCCGCCGCATAGACGATCATGGGATTACGCTTTGCCGCTTCCACCAGGGCATCCTCCGGAAAACCTTCTGCACGGAATATGGCATCCATCTCCCAGCGATATTTGCGATGTTTCCACTTTCGCACCAGTTCATGCTCCAGCTTGCTCATGTAGATCTTGGTATCCTTAGCCCTAAAACCGGGGGCCAGGCCACAGTGGTCTGTGTGAAGATGAGTAATCAGGAGATTGGTGTGACTCATGGAAATCCCCAGTTCGGCAAGACCCGCATCCAGAGCTTCCTTACAATCCGGGTTATTAAAACCTGTGTCAATCACCACACTCTCCCCCCGGGATTTCAACACATAGCAATTCAGGTTTTTTAAAGCATTTCCCTTCAAAGGGATATCGATCCGGTATATTTCCGGATTCTCATGTAATAACTCAACCATAGTTCCTATCTCCTCGTTACTTATAATACCCCTTTGGTCGACCAGACAGAGCCCTCCAGCCTCTCCTCATAGAGGGTAGCCATATCCAGGGCTTTCCCGAAAGCTTTAAAGGTTCCTTCCGCGATGTGATGATTATTGCTGCCATCCAATTGCTTGATGTGAAGATTCATCCCGGCAGAATAGGTTACCGCATAGAAGAATTCCCGGACCATCTCTGTATCCATCTCACCGATTCTGGGAACCGTATATTCAGAGTTAAAAACCAGGTAGGGACGGCCGGACAGATCGATGGCACACAGTATCAGGGTCTCATCCATGGGCAAGATGAAATGTCCGTACCTCTTGATGGCTTTCTTCTCTCCCAGTGCCTCTTTTATCGCCTGCCCCAGAACGATTCCACAGTCCTCGATGGTGTGATGGGAATCCACATTCAGATCACCGGTACACACCAGTTCCAGATCAAACAGACCATGTCTGGCGAATCCATTCAGCATATGATCAAAGAAACCGATTCCCGTATCAATGTTTGTCTTCCCTGTCCCATCCAGATTCAGGGTGCAGGTGATATTTGTCTCTTTTGTCATTCGTTTTACCGTTGATATTCTGGCTTCCATACATACTCCTATCTGATATCCTATTAACAACCGTCATTTATTCTCTACTTC
>JBGVCE010000249.1:0-2763 GCA_045226235.1 Anaerobutyricum sp. | reverse complement strand
CGATCTTCTTGGCACAGCCTTCCATGGCGTCAAAGGAAATGAAATATCCGCCCAGAGGATTGGTCCATTTGGCGATTTTCAGATCGGATAATTCTTTATCCAGCAATTCCAGGGTTGCCTGAAATTTGGGGCGCATAATATCCGCATGTTTCTTCAGATGAGTGGAAAGGCCTTCCACGTTTTTAAAATATCTCACATGTCTCAGTTCATTGATCTTGTCATAGCCGATGGTCTGCCAGGACAACCTGTATTTTACTTCCTCGATATTTGCTTCCGAGGCAGACATGGCAGCGATTCCTGCACCAGGGAATGTAATCTTGGAAGTGGATGCGAACTGGTATACCATATCCGGATTACCGGCTTTCTCACACTCTTCCAGAATATTTGGAATATCCACGTCAATATCAGGGTAGAGATGATGTAAGGCATAGGCATTATCCCAAAAGATCCGGAAATCTTTGGCAGCCGGTTTCAAGGCCGCAAATCTCTTCACGGTCTCCTCAGAATATACGATACCGGTAGGGTTGGAATATTTAGGAACACACCAGATTCCCTTTACAGACTCATCATTGTTGACATACTCTTCCACCAGATCCATATCCGGTCCGTTCTCGTCCATGGGGATAGGAATCATCTCGATGCCGAACTGGGCAGTAATACCGAAATGGCGGTCGTAACCGGGAACGGGACACAGGAATTTCACCTTATCCAGTTTGCACCAGGGAGTGGAACCCAGGATACCGAAGGTATAGGCCCGGGACACAGTATCAAACATAATCTTCAGGCTTGAGTTGCCGAATACAATGGTCTGGGATGGTTTTGCATCCATCACATCTCCCATGAGTTTCTTCGCCTCACAGATACCGTCAAGGATACCGTAGTTACGAAGGTCTGTACCGTCCTCCGAATAATAATCATCATGTCCTAAAACTGTCATGATATCATTGGTCAGATCCAGCTGGGCGGAACTTGGCTTACCCCTTGCCATATTAAGGGAAAGATCTTTTTCCTTCCAGGCATCATATTCCTTTAATAACTCCTCATGTACAGAGATCAACTCTTCTCTGGATAACTCCTGATATGCTTTCATCATAACCTCCTGATTGGTCTATTCTAATTCTGATGATCAAAAAGATCATAAGATATTAATAACGCATCCTTAGCGGAGCATAAAAAATACAAGATTGCCCGGCGGCTGCCGTTTTAGCAATCTTGTATCATTTTAATTCATTTCTCCTAAAAATGCAAGTTATAATTTATCAAAATTCATTTTAATTCCATACATTTGGAGAAAACCTATTATTTTTAGGTATTCTTTGAAATTTCTATCAGTTAATCTTCCATTATTAATGAAGTATCCAGGTAAAGTTTCCAGAGATATCGACGGAAACCTGCCTCATCCAGCTCCTCTGCCTTCCTGTCATACAGTTCCGTCAGCTCCATCTTAAATTCATTTCTCTTCCGCTTTAACAGGCCTTTTCTGCGGTCTTCTTTTTCTTCTACATTAGTCCGGATCAGGGCTTTGGCAAGGAGTTTTCCTTCCCCGTCCAGTAACAGGATAGGGTCTCCTTCCTGGCGCTTTCCTTTGACCAGCTCTCCCCTCACCAGGCAGACTCCGTCGGAAGTTCCGGGGGTAAAGTTCTCCATATCATCCACATAGAAGAGGAATTCTGCCTCCTGATGAATCTGCATCACCCTTTTCTTCCAGGGCTCCATCTCCCTTTCCATGCCTTCCTGGTATTTCTCCATGGTTTTGCGGTGGAAATCTTTTAGCCAGCCAAACATACGCTATTCCTCCCCGATAATTCGCCTCAGATGGTCCCAGCCTTCACATTGGCTGTCCCTTCCCAGGATCAGCCGTACCTGGACTTTTTCTTCCATAAGCCGGGAAATCTTATCCAGACAGGCCTTATAGATGGCATTGTTTTCAATCCTGCCATCGGACAGCACATAAAGACGGCACTGACAGTCCACCCCTTCCCTTGCGATATCACGGCATAAGTCCGCCATCCATTCACATCCGATCAGAAGTGCCTCCACCTTGGAGTATTCCCGGATCCGGTGGGGTATCTGCAGACGGAATCCAATGGGGTATTCATCCAGATCTTTCTGATGCACGACTCCGTCCCCGTAGACGAAACCCTGAATCAGCCGGAAATGTCCGTGTTCCTGCTCCAGTTCGGTCAGGTCCTGGGTCTCATACAACAGGCGGCTTATCTCCAGGGAGTTTGTCCTTTCTCCCCTTAGGATCACATATAAACCCAGTACTGTCTTTTTGTCCGGCAGTGAATCGCCGGACTCCGGGGCTTCCTCTGCTTTCTCCTCAGGGAGACTTTGATCCCTGGAGAGGTTCTCATACCTCTCCTCCATCTCTATGGCGGCCTTCAGCCGGTTTTCCCACTCTGAGACAGGCAGCAGTCTGCCTCCCTCAAAGACCTCCTTCCAGGAGGCAGGCATGGTTCCGTAAAAGAGGCCGGAATAGTCTCTGGAGCTGGTTTTAGGCGGAATCCTGACATTTCCTTTGGAGCTGGCAATCATGATCTTATAGAGAAATCTCTGGTCTGCCAGGGCCTGGGCTTTACTGTCAAATAAAACCAAATCCCCGAAGATTCTCTCATCCTCCGGATACCATTCATAGTCCTGTTCAAAATCCATCAGCTGAAACTTCTCCGGATGGATGAGAAACAGCGGATAGCCGGTATCCTTAAGGTTCACATAGACATCTTCCAGGGCGTAGAGCCCCGGACAGATATGGATACCGGA
>JBGVCE010000248.1:0-10730 GCA_045226235.1 Anaerobutyricum sp. | reverse complement strand
ACTACAGAATAAGTATTCGCACTCCATTTTGCAAACACTTTTTTATTTCCGGTGGATCCTTTACTAATCTTTTTAGTTCTGTTTTTGAATGACTTCTCTTTGTACCATCCCTTAAAACTGTAGCCCGTTCTTTTAGGTGATTTATAAGTAACCGTGTCCGTAATCGTATAAGTTGCCGGATTACCAGATACATTAGTTCCTCCATTAAGATGATATGTTATCGAATATTTTATTTTCGTCCAATGAGCATATAAAGTATGATCTTTCGTCTTTGTTACAGTGGTAGAACTGGTAACTTTACTTCCCCCACTTTTTGCAGTATACCAACCTGCAAATGAACATCCTGTTCTGGTGGCTTTAGGTAATGAACCATAGGTTTTAGATGAAATAACCGTCTTACTTTTTGTTTTGACAGTTCCTCCATTTGCTTTAAAAGTTACTTTGCTTTTAATTGCTTTTACAGTTTTTGTAAAACCACATACTAAACAAGTATTGGTCCCTTTGCCAAATATATGTTTGTACTGTTTGGCTTTACCTGTGACATTATCTGTGTATGTGTGTGAATCCTTATTGTATTTGCTAACCTTATATGTGTGATTTGTATTTGGATTCCAGGGTATCCATATACTAGAATACTTTCCACTACTCTGATAAGAGATAGCTGACATTGTATTAGAATTCCAGCTATTGTCATCGATAGGAAAATAAATGTTAAATTTATTTAAATTATAAAACCCAGAGGCAAAATACCCGGTAACAGAAGGAGCATTACCCTTAAAGTAAACACTTCTCAGCTTTACACAGTCACCAAGAGTTCCCTCTTCAAGGGTTTTTAAACCTTTACCAAAAACAATTGATTTTAGGTTTGAGGTATCTTCCCCAAACAAAGTATTCCACATATTGCCGGCAAAAGCATCTTCCCTGATTATCCTAACCGAATCAGGTATGGTAATATTTGTCAGACGGGAACACGACTCGAATGCTCCATTACCGATTTCCAGTAAGCCTTTATTTAAGTTTACTTTAGTAAGATTGTGGCAGTATCCAAAACCATAGATGTAGGTTATCCCAGGTGAAACACTTAGGCTTTTAATGCCTGCTTTGATATCATACCATGGTACATCTCCATCTATATCGTCCATCCTACCAGTTCCTGATAATTTCAGTTCTCCGCTATTAAAGTCAAATTCATATCTAACATTTTTCCCACACATCCCTGAAAATGATTTTCCAAAATGTGGTAGACCTGATGATGGATCCCACTCATTCAATGTGAAGTCATGATTATAAAAATACGTAAAACATGAATCTATTTCATGCCACGTATCATTATTCTTAGGATAAAAAATGCTAAGTGGTGTATCGTTTTGTTTATATACCACATATCCTGTATAATCTGGCAAATCACCTTTAAAGTAAATGCTTTCTAAGTTTTCACACTCATAAATAGTCGCTGCTCCGAGATGGCGAAGAGAATCAGGGAAGACAATACTATAGACATATTTGCCTTGGAACAAAGATTCATATACGGACTCCACACCTTCAGGAACAACTATATTCCCACCGATTCCCTTATATTCATATAACATATGGTTAACTATCAGATAATTACCTTGATTTTGCTCCCATTTTGTATCTTGAAAAGCTCCCTTATATATCCTGCTGACACTCGATGCCACATTTAACTCTGCCAGGTTTTCAAGACCTCGAAAAGTATAATAATAAATGCTTGTTATTCCATCATTAATTATCAATTTTTTAATCTTGGAATGATGTTCCCACCATGGTATATCACTCGAAGATATGGAAGTTGCTTTTTCATCAACTAATCTCAGATCCCCTGTTCCACTTATGGAGAGTGTTCCTTCCGAGTCAAGCACCCAAGTAGCATTATCCCCACAACTTCCTTTAGCAATAACTGACGCCGCATTAACATCCGTAATTAAAAATAATCCCAATAACAATATTACCAGTGACCCCAATATTTTTTTCATACCCAATACCTCCTCAAAGTCACATTAATGATACAATATTTATAATAAATACCTAATTAACATCAGTATACCTTAACAGATTATTGGATTGCAATAATGGCTCACTGCTATTATTGCAGAAAAAAAGACTTCTTCTGACATATTCCAAATTTGTAAAAAACACTCAAGTCTTAAAAGGGGGTCAGACCCCATTACAGAAGTATTACACACTTTGTAACACTTTCGTAATGGGGTCTGACCCCCACTCTTTTATGGATGATACGTTGTCACGATTTTCTGTACCATCTCTTTGATGTTTCTTTTATTTTTGTAGGAGGCTTCCATAAGTTCCTCCAGCTGACCCAGGAATTCATCCACGTCAAATGGGATGGGCTGGCCGATATGAATCAGCTCATTCTCTGTGGTCCTGAGGCCCTCTTCCGACATGAGTTTCTCTTCGTAGAGTTTCTCGCCGGGCCGCAGGCCTGTGTATTCGATCATGATATCCACATCTGGTTTATGTCCCGAGAGTTTGATAAGATTTCGGGCCAGGGTGTCAATTTTCACGGCTTCCCCCATATCCAGGACGAAGATTTCTCCCCCTTTAGCATAGACGCCAGCCTGCAGAACCAGACTCACCGCCTCGGGGATAGTCATAAAGTAACGGATAATATCGGGATGGGTTACCGTCACTGGGCCTCCCTCCGCGATCTGTTTTTTAAATAACGGGATGACGGAACCATTGCTTCCCAGAACATTTCCGAAACGAACCGCCACAAATTCTGTTTTGGTATTACGTACTTTCTCCAGTAATTCCTGATCCGGGAATTGCTCTTTCACTTTATGAGAGAACAGCTGAGGTATGGTTTCCGCCTGACCGGATTTAATCTTGCTGTCAAAAGCCTGAATAATCATCTCACAGAGACGCTTTGAAGCACCCATGATATTGGTGGGGTTCACTGCCTTGTCCGTACTGATCAGAACAAAATGCTCGCATCCGTGCACCATAGCTGCAAAAGCCGTCTTGTAAGTTCCGATAGCATTATTCTTGATGGCTTCACAGGGACTATCCTCCATCAGGGGAACATGTTTGTGGGCCGCCGCATGGAAGACAATCTGGGGATGATAAGTTTCCATCACATCGAAAATCTTCCGGCTGTCCCTCACAGACCCGATGACAGTCTGCAGATTCAGATATGGGAAGTTTTTATGGATCTCCAGCTGGATGTCATATGCATTGTTCTCATAGATATCAAAGATAATCAGCTGCTTAGGACTATGCTCTGCTATCTGTCGGCACAGCTCCGATCCGATGGAGCCACCCCCGCCGGTAACCAGGATTACTTTTCCCTCGAGGGTGTGATAAATCTTCTCCATATCAACATGGATGGCATCCCGGCCCAGAAGATCCTCCACAGAAACCTCCTTCATGGAACTGATGGTAAGTTCACCAGTGTACAGTTGATTCAATTCAGGCATTCTGAAGAGTTCACATCCTGTCTCTTTGCAAATGGAAAGAATGTCACGCATCTGCTTGGGGCTGGCGCTGGGTATAGCCACATAGATTTTCTCGATATTATATTTGGCCACAGATTCCATGATGGATTCCCTACCTCCAACAATAGGGATTCCATCGATAAAACGACCCCATTTGTTTGGATTATCATCCAAAATGCAACATATACGCTCATCAAAATCCTTGTTGGATTTCAGGTCTTTCATCAATAATCTGGCGGCATTTCCCGCGCCAAAGATCATAATTGGCCTGCGGTCATTTCTCCTGGGAGTTCTTCCGCTTCGCATCAGATTAATGAATCGATAGGCAAATCGGATGGCAACTGTGAAGGACAGTTGCAGAATGATACCAAACAAATAATAGGAAATAGGCATTCTTCCGGAATACAGAATCTTGCTGCAGCAGATTCTGATTCCTAATATGTGAACCACCAGGCAGATCAGACATGTCAGTATAATCCGATATAGTTCATCATAACCTGCATATCTCCATAGAGAATGATAAAGATGCATAACATAATACAGTGTGACACAGATTACCAAATAAACCGGTATAAACCGATAATACGATTGGAGATATTCTGGTATAATCAAACTGTATCTGCAATCAAATCTCAACCACAAGGCAAAGAAATAGGATCCTGCTATGGTCACCAGATCATAGATGATCAGGTATATCGTGATCAGATGCCAATGCTGAATAGGGAAGAAACCTCTCTTCTTATTAAATTCTGTTTCATTCTTCTTAAAATCTGACATGGAATAGCTCTTTTTCCTCTTTCTTTCCTCAAACACAGATTTTTATTCTACTACATTTTAGGGTAAAAAGCAAATTATTCTGCCTACTATTCTACTATGAATCTGTAGACAGGAAAAGAGAAAAATTAAATAAAAGTATACATATCTATATATGGTCTATATATAATTATATCTTTGAAAAGATGCCAGGTAAATAAATATCCTTGGTTTATTTCGACAAAAAATGCACCGATTTTTTCATTCCTGGCACTAGCCCTTGCTTCTGCTACTTGTTACAATAATAATAGAATATTTCAATGTTAGGTGGTGTACTATGGGAAAAATAAAGGCTAAGGCAAAATAATACTGTATAACATTGATGAGGTCAGGCTCAAAAGAGCCTGACCTCAATCCTTGTCTTACTTTATAATAATCATTACATTCTTCGCACCATTTTTATAATTTCCATTCCCAGATGCAGTCACAGTAATCCTATATTTACCTTTTTTCGTTCCTTTCTTCACGGTCACCTTACCGGCAGAGGTTACTTTAACCTTCTTGTTGGAAGATTTATAGGTGATCTTGCCTTGGGCCTGGGTCGTCTTTATAGTAAATGATTGGGCTTTCTTCTTGACTCTGGCTGCTTTGAGTTTCTTGGTGGCTGGTGTTACCTTGAGGGTGTTTGCTGCTTTAATTACTTTTACCGTAATAGTGATAGTATTAGAGGCCAGGTATTCACAGTCCTCCGTTGCAGCGGCAGTTATTTTGATGGTGTAGGTGCCAACCGGGGTGGATTTCGATACGTAGATCTTTCCATCCTTATCATAAACTTTACTGTTGCCGGAGATGTAAGAAAGTGCTCCATGGGCTCCGGATACAGAGATTGCCTGGCTTTGAGCCTTGGCCGAATTGAAAGTAAAGCTGTAGGAAGTCCTGGATGCAGTGATTGTCTGCTCCTTAGATTCCAGTTTTGGAATCACAATCTTCTCTCTGGATAGCTCTTTTCCGCAGAAAAGGCAATAGGCCACGGAATCGCAGGAACCATCATTCAAATAAGTAGCATCTATTACATTCTCCTTTACCGGATCAGATGGTTTGTGGTCTGTTATATCAATCGTCTTTGTCTCCCTGTAGAGTTCTTTCCCACAGACCCTGCACCAGGAAACCTCATCGTAAGAACCTTCTTTCATGCAGGTTGCTTCCACTATATTTTCTATCCTGGGGTCTCCGTTTACATGACGCAAGGCAGTCCCTTCATCTACAATGGTATCGGTTGCCCCACAGCCATGATCACAGCTGGCAGTTTTAGTGCCATCTTTCTCACAGGCAGCATCTTTATTTGACACATATTTAGTAAATGAATGGCCTTTGGCTTGAATAGCTATGGATGACCCTTCTTTCATGGTTCCACATACGGAACAGTAGATGGATTCGGATCCATCTTCCGTGCATGTAGGCTCTTTATCCACCGTGTAATTTTCGTTCCAAACATGTTCTGCAGCTGCGGCCGATATCTTCTCCCCGGCTTCCAGGATGACCCCGCAGCCTTTACAGCATTTATCTCCAGTGTATCCATCTGACACACAGGTAGCTTTCTGTTCATTTTTTATGATAATCTCACCGGTATGATTATCAGGATTCATGGGTAAGGGATACGTCTTTTTGTCCCCACAGTGGCTGCAGGTGTAGGTTTCACTTCCCTCGGCAGCACAGGTTCCCTCCACCCTCTCAGTGAGTTTGTAATCATGTTCTATCTGGTAGTCAGTCTGCGAGGTGGTCGGATATGTAAAACGCTGATCTACCGTGTGATTTTTATCAATGTTAGGGTCATTTGATACCAGAAAATAAGTATCATAGATTCCGCTTCCACCCACCGGATCATCCCAGGTTACGTCCACCATATACCAGTTTCCATCCTCCATCTTAACATAATTCCAGGCATGAGAATTGCTGGTTATGATCAGACATGGAATATCCTCCCGCAGACAGAAGATCTTCAGAAGTTTTGAATAGCTTTCACAAACCCCCTTTCCCTTCAGCAGGCAGCCCACCGCCGTGTGAGAATAATAAAAAATTTCCGGATCATCTTCTTCGTCAATCTCGGAAGTTGGGGTATCATATTCATTATTGTTGACGATCCAGTCATGATAATACCGAAGTTTGGTCTCTCTGTTATAACCGGTACATGCCTGGACCAGACTATTGATACGCTCATCGGCTGCTGTCTGCAGGTCCCCGGTGTAATAGTCGGAAACCGTATAATAAAATTCCAGGGTTATCTGTTTGCTGTTGTAATTTGCCGTCATTCCTACATGATTATTAGACCACCATAAAAACAGGTCATGATGGTCCCGGCCATAGGCATAAAGTGCGGCAGAATAAACTGCACGATAAGTGTCAAACACCCCCTGAGCTGTCTCATCTTCAGTGAAATAGTGGGTAATGCTAACACCGTTTTTCTCCGGTCCCAGTTCTACAGAGGATAAACCCTCATAGATTTCAAGGGCGGCACCAGTGAGCTGTGTTTCAAAGAGCCCGGTATCTGAAGTAGTGATGGCTGAACGGTTCTTCCGATTCCACAATAAACCTGTAAATTCATCTTCTGTGCAGGTATCATGAAAATCATACCCGGAAGTATCTTTGCCTACATAGACAGCATGATATCGTTCTGTATCCTTGGTTTCTGTTTCTTCTGCCTTACCACAAACGGGTAAGAGTAATAACATTATCAAAAAAGCAGCTATACCACCCAATAACTTTTTCTTCATCTTCCCTTCTCCTTCTGATAATAAATACTTTTTGTCACACATATCCATCACCGAGTGCCAACTAAGCTTTCTCCTTTTCCCTGTTTCGGTGCTTTATATTTGATGAAATAATATCCTATACACTATTCTACTATGGATAAGTCGAGATGAAAAGCATGTCCAAGAAAGCAATCTACATACTTTTGTGAATCCGCCCGTTCCTTTTAGCATCCATGTAAATTTCTTTAAACGTTTTCTTCATATTCCCGCCAACCTTAACCGGTAGAACAATCATGAGACCATCAGAGATAATGACATCCTTAAATGGCATGAAAGCTGCCCTTAAGATTAACGGCATAGGTGCCCCATGAAACATTTCTTCCCACTCTGATGTGATGCCTATAGCCTGGTACACTTCCTCCGTCTCCATGGAAATGAATATAGTACCTTTCTTCAAATGTCGTTCCATCAAAAAATGTCCATGGACGCTCCTCTTCCAGCTGCGGATAATCTCCTTATGTTCCTCCGGAAGATTTCTTCCTGCTGACTGCAGATATTCATCGATAATTGATACATTCTCCCAGAGCTTATCAGCCACTTCTTTTACTTTATTGGGGTCCAATGATCTGGCTGTCTCCATTTTTCTCAGGTTCGGATTTACTTTATATTTCTTATTCACATAATCTAACAGAGGTAACCATAGTTTATAATATAACTGTCCATCTTCTGGTGATAAAATCATAACAAATCTCCTTCCTTACTAATCCCGGCCGCCTTCATCATCTTTTTTAAAACCATATAAGCAGCCTTTTTCTTTGCTTTGACTTTGCCTTCAGCCCTGCCCCAGCCATCAAAACTACCACAAATACAATCACAGAGCCACTCGCGCCTTTCCTGTTCAAAAGTGTACTCGGGTTGTTCTACATATTTCTTTTGGTACAGTTCCTGAAGCTGGTTTATACTGTTTTCCAGATTCGGAATGATATGAGCTTCTTCTAGCCGCATCCACAGACCCTTGTTAACAACAAAGCGATAGGCCAACTCAGCCGCTAATTCTCTGGCCTTGCTCCGGCTTTCCCTCTCTACATTGATTCGCTGGTATTCTTCTATGCCTTTGTCGTTTTCCGGCAGCTGAAAACGTAGGCTGCATGTGTAGAGAAATTCCTTCCCCTTTGCATCTATCGGTTTCCCCTTACTCACTTCATACTGAGGCATTCGCCCAAAGTGCTTCTGATGCCAGGCATTAAAAGTATCATAATAACTATGACTAAGAAATCGACTCGGGTTGGAAAGTTGTATACAGAGTAATCTGTCCACCACACCTTCCAGGGTATTCCAGTCCCAATCGCAATCGACTGCCACTGCTCCAATCAATGCTTCTATCACATTTTCCAGGCTGCTTTCGCTGGATTCTTCTCCGGTGCCGTATAGGATATATCGATCTAAGCCTAGTTCACACGCTCTAATGCTTAAATATTCTCCCCTGATGAAGTGCGTACGGATCCTTGTCAGGTCTCCCTCTGTGTAGGGCGAATAGAATGGTCGATCTGGAGATTCTGTTCTGATCTCTGTAAGATGACGGAAGATTTCCCTGGTTACCACTGTGTTTAAAACAGTATCTCCAATCAATTCCAGGTCCTCATTATCTCCGATATCATATTCCAATCCATACGCTCGTCTGGTAAATGCCTGTCGTAACAGATTTTCATTTATAAATTCATAGCCTGTCAGCTGTTCGATCTCTCCCACAGGAGAAGGAAGTGGAAGTTTCAGGAGATTCAGATGAACAGTCAGATTCTCTTCCCAGGCTTCTATGTCAAAGCCTGCATCCCAGTATTCCTCTCCCAACTCAAGAAGGAACTCTTCCTCTTCAACGATGTCTCCTCCTTCATCCCAGTCCCCATAATCCTCATTCAGACTATAATTTACATCTAGTCTGCCACTCTCTACCAGGTCGTCCATATAATCCTTGATTTCCAGTAAATCTTCCCCATCTTCATCAAGGGCCATCATCTTTGCAAGATCTGTTTCCCAGAAATAACCTTGCCCAGCTTCCAGCGGCTCCGGCCATACACAATCCTCGGGCCAAACATTCCTCTTTTTCTCACCTTTTTCCTTATTTTTTGACATAAAAAAACCTCCATTCTATTCCTGACATTCTGTCAAGTAAATATCATGGAGGCATGATTTTTGTTCTCTTATGTTTTGTTATAATTATATACCCTTGTTCTCCTGAGATACAGCAATCAGAAGGAGGATAGACTGATTCCAATAAGACAGAAAAAGTACATAGTTATACTTACCATTGATCCCATATCTACATTTATCTGTGAGCCATCTCTCTGCCCGCCGCACGTATGCAGACAACCAGGATGATGTACACACAGCCAGATGCCTCATGCCATCCATGTAAGTAAATGATACACAATCTGAGGATGATTGGCAACTTAATTTTTACGCGTACACTATAACTCGAGAGTACTATGTACGCGTAAAGTCTTTATTTTTTTCTGTCATCACATTAATGATTCATCAGATACGAGAACACCAGAAATGCGGTCTTCAGTTCATCATGACGGATACTTCCATCTTCGATACGGATAATATCATCCGAAATCACTTCTACACCTAATTCCTTAACTGCCGGTTCATCCAATGGAACAACTGACTTCTGTTCTTTGGTTCTGTACACATCTGATATCTGGCTATCTACTACACCGTTATTCGTGATAACAATATCAACCTTTCTGTCTTCCAGATAACGATTGAGAACCTTAATATGATCTCCTACAGTATAATCATCTGTCTCCCCAGGCTGGCTAACGAGGTTGGAAACATACATAATCGGAGCTTCTGAATCAGCGATAGCCTTCCTAACATCCGGTGTGATCAGATGAGGAATGATACTGGTGTAAAGACTGCCGGGGCTTAGAATGATCAGATCGGCTTCTGATACTTTCTCGATGATCTCAGGAGAAACAGTCACCGGATGATCATAAGTCAGATAATCAATATTCTTAATATTCTCGCTCACTGCACACTCACCCAGAAAGAGGCCATTCTCACTATGGCCGATTAACTCAACCTTTTCTTCGGTTAGTGGTAAAATCGTACCCTTTACATTTAACAGCTTGCACATATATTTGGAAGCCTCTGTGAGATTCCCTTTCAGGTCAATAAGAGCAGCAAGCATTATATTTCTTACAGGATGATTATGAAGAGTACCATCCTTCTGAAAACGATAACGAAGTAACTTCACAAAATCATCATCAACATTTGCCATGGAAAGAAGAACTTTACCCAAATCCCCAACTGCCGGGATATCTAATTCCTCTTTCAAAACACCCGTACTGCTGCCATCATCACTAACGGCAATAACAGCTGTGACATCTAATGGGAATAATTTTAATCCTTCAAGGATACGGGAAATGCCTGTACCACCACCAAAAATGACTACTTTTCTCATGGGTTACCTCATAAAAAATCTTAATTACTTTCTATTCATCTCCATAAAATGAAAATAGACAATGAAAACATGTATTATATTTCAATAGAGATTAGTTTTTATAAGCCTTTTGAATTTCCTCGACATTCATCATTCCTGTCTTTCGATTGCCGAAGTTTTTTGTTTTATATTTTTCATTCATTGCGAGAATCAATTCCAAGCATTTTTCTTTTCCACAATTTTTAACTGTTCCATCAAAATTAAAGACATCTTCATAAATTCTTCTAATTTTATTCATTGTGTTATAACTCC
>JBGVCE010000247.1:0-6634 GCA_045226235.1 Anaerobutyricum sp. | reverse complement strand
TCTCACACTTTTTTGTAAGAATCCAAAGGGCAATATACTTTATGTACCAGTGATTATCGATAACTATGCTGGCTTGTGGCAACCAGTATTATCATAGCTATCGGAACTGCTATGATTCCTCCAATACCCACTGTTTTTATTATTACCGCCGTGCCGGCCATACTTCCGATCAGGATCCCTACAGTGAAGCCTATTCCCTTTTTTATCCTGCTATTCTCCATATCCAAGACTCCTCGAACTATCATGCACCCCGTAAATAGAAGGATCATAATAACAATCAGATTACATCCTGTCATTCCCTTGATCTCCTTCCCATAGAACACCGAGACAGCAATGCTGATGCCTGCCATAAACAACGTATACTCGTCTGCCTGCTTCTTTACAAAGAACCTTATATATTTTTTTATAGGCAATGAAAGGACAATGAAGATTGCCGCATATATCCCCGCGGTCGTAATCACATACATCATTCCGGAAATGATCATTCTCGCCATGGGATTCGGAACAAACCGGGATACACTTGCCAGGGCATCCGCGAGAAAATCTATGCCGGATATTATTGTGATTGTCCTGTCTTTGATCCCGGCGAGGAAGGTAATTGCATCTGCGCAAATCTCTTCGGATTTCAGGGCAGTGAAAACGGTTACCATCATTCCATAGACGCAGCTGATCGCAAATAACAGCTGGTAGCCAGTTCTTGAGAGCAGAAAGCGACTTTCAGTCTCCCTTTCTTTCTCGCTTACCCTTCTCATGTATTGTCTCCCAAGATAACTATTCTTTCTTTGGACCTCCCTCCTGATTCTGTTTTGAGCATCTTCCAGCAGCACATTGGCAGAGGCAGTTTTTTCCTCTGCCTCTGCCAGCTTTGCCGCCAGGATCGATTCTTTGTTTTCGTATTCTTCTTTACAGTTCCGGACCATAATCCCAGCTTCTTCTTTTGCTTTTTCGGATATCCTCCGCAGATTGCTGTTGGCCTCTTTGAGTTTCTCGTTCTCTACCAGTACCAAGTCTGCTTCGTTCAGTCTCACGATCTTCTCGGAGCTTTTCTGAAGTTCGCTCTTTAGCAGCGAGATCTGCGAGGAAAGATTGGATATCGTTTGTTGTCTCTGTAAGGCCGTCTCTTTCCACTTCCCTTTCTCTTCGGTCAGGGAATCGATCTGATCCTGCATCCTCTCCATTTCTGTCAGAAGCTGCTCTTCGTTCCATAATCCGTTTGATTCTTGCATCTCTCTCCCTCTCCTTTCTCGCTATCTGTCGTTTAATTTCGTCAATTCGTCGATCTGTTTCTGTAATCTTCTGTTCTGAGATATCAGCCGCTCGTTTGACGTTAAGGATTCTTCCAGCTGTTCTGTCAACCTCCGGATCTCTTCCTCCTGGTTTTCCGTCTCTTCTTGAAGCTGCTCTATGAGGGCGACCATCTCTTCCTGCTTTTGAAGTATTGTCAATATTTCCTCTAAGCTTTTTAATTCGTTCATAAATCTCCTTTGCTCTCTCTGTGATAAACTCTGTAATTTCTTGCGCTAACTTCCGGATCTCCATCCGGATGGAATTCCTTTCGCAGATTTCTCTGTTCGTCTCACAACGATCTG
This sequence comes from Anaerobutyricum sp., assembly GCA_045226235.1. GTDB lineage: Bacteria > Bacillota > Clostridia > Lachnospirales > Lachnospiraceae > Anaerobutyricum. Next base: position 5,045 of record JBGVCE010000247.1, on the reverse strand, counting down.
CTGTTAACCCTTTGTTCTCCATCTGTCTTGCTGCTACTCCCTCATGAATGGAAGGCTCCAAATCGATACCCTGCCGCTTATAAGATCGATGATCAATCTGTGTTTCCGGAGGAAGATATCTATTACATTCCTGTGCCCAGGATTCTCTCCACCTTTCCGCTTTAGAATGATCATTCCAGTCATTCATGGGGATTGTAATCCTCTCCCAGAGATATTCCGTTCCTTTCCCTTTCCGTACTCGGACTTTCTGGTTCCCCTCCTCGTCCAGAACCGGGATACGGTATTGCCCGGTATGTTTTTTCTCCTTAGGATCATAAGAGGGAAGATCCGGATTATATACCGGCCTTCCCTCCTGATCTCTGGAATTGGCAAACACAGTCTTCTGTTTTTTCTCCCAGCGTTTGTTTTCGTCAAAGCCTCTCATTGTCAACATGATATGTGCGTGGGGATTGCCATCCCCTTTATCATGGATGGCAAAGTCGGCAATCATTCCTGCTTCTGTAAAGTTTTTTCTGATATAATTTTTTAAGCAGCCAATCTGCTGGTCTCTGTCCATTTCAATCGGAAACGCGACTTCGATCTCCCTCGCGAATTGCGCGTCAGCTCTTTTCTCAACTTTCTGAACTTCATTCCAAAGGATTTCCCGGTTCTTGTATTCTTCAGGTGCCGTAGCAGGAAGCATAATCTCTGAATATACGACCCCTCCCTTTTTTGTGAAATCATGTACCAGTCCGGTCTCATCATTATATAGTTTTTCTCCGGACCGATAAGCTGCCGATGCTACTGCTGAGCGTCCGCCGGCCCTGCTTATGATCTTAATGGAGCAATGATAGATTGACACTTGGCATCCCTCCTTTCCTTGATATCTGTAATCATTTGTGTCTTCCCATAGGCAATTCCGCGATCCGCCGGAGGCTCACCATAGCAAGGGATAACAATCCCTTGCTATGGTGATATGATGCCGTCTGCATAAGACCGCGCTTATGAAAATGTGGGCTCCGCCCACATATAAGTGCGCCCTTAGTGAACTAAGGGGAGCGTTAAAGTCACTTCTCTCCCCCGGTTTACTACTGAATGTCAGACTTCTCATCCCTCATAGCGTTGCTGAAATAATTGCCTCTCCGTTCCTGGTCTTTCAGGAATTTCGATAGTTTTGGAAGATCCTTCTTCTCAATCGGTCTGCCAAGGATGTTTTCTACCTCCGCTCCGATCAGAATCAGCCTCCTGGTTCTTGCCTTCCGGTCCTCCTCCTTCTTTCTGGCTATAAGTTGCTTCTCTTTCGCCTTCATCTGATGCTCCTTCTTGATGATATCCTCAATCTGTTCCGTGGTTGTTCTTCTTCGTGCCATACGATTACCCCCTTGTCTTTTTGTAGATATTGTCGATCAGCTCCAGAATCGTTCGAAACTCCAGTAATGCCTGTCCAACCTCCTCTTTCGGATAATCCATATTTGAAATTTTATCCATTATGGAGTCCAGACTTTTTCGTATCGCGTCGAACGTTTTGATATTCCCTTTTACGAAAATCTTCTGATACATACAGCTCTCTATAAAGAATGTTTCCTTGGAAAGCCCTGACAGTCGTATTCTCGCTTCGATCAGTTCTTTTTCCTCCGGTGTTACCCGGAAGTTTAAAATCACATTCCGCTTCCTGTTCTTTTCATTCTTTTTCAGGACTTTTTCTGATTTATGGGAAGAGTGTGTTGCCCTTCGATATATTTTGTCACTCATCTTGCTTCTCCTCCATATTGATTTCGTGTGCTTCATTCAGTTTATCGGCCATCTTTTTCTGTACGGATGGGAATAAATGGGAGTACCTGTCGGTTATAGTTACACTTTCATGACCGACACGGTCCCCGATTGCTACAGCCGAGAATCCCAGATCGATGAGGAAGGAAACATGGCTGTGTCTCAGATCGTGAAGGCGGATTCTTTTCACCCCGGTCTGCTTGCAGCCTCGATCCAGTTCATGATGCAGATAACTTTTTGTTACTTCAAACAGTCTGCTGTTCTCATCCATCTTGTAGATGGATTCAAAGTAGTCTTCCATCTCCTCGCAAAGAAATTCCGGCAGGTCGATCGTGCGATTCCCTTTCTCCGTTTTGGGAGTCTGTATGATTGCATCTCCCTTTACAACCTGGAAGTTTTTATTGATCCTGAGTTTTCTCTTCTCAAGATTGAAATCCGCTCTGGTTAATGCCAGGAGTTCACCACACCGTATCCCTGTCCAGTAGAGTAATTCAAAAGCATAATATGATATTGGTTTATCAATCATGGCTTGTATGAACCTGCTATACTCTTCATGGGTCCAGTACGACATCTCCCTGGTTTTCACCTTTCCCATCTTCTTATAAGCCCGGCATGGATTCTTAGGTAGTTCGTAGTATCTGACCGCGTGATTGAATATCGCGTTCAGTTGGTTATGGATACTTCGCAGATATGTCTGTGAGTATCCTTTCCCGTTGTCATCCCTTAAACTGAGCAGGGAGTTCTGCCACTGAAGGATATCAGTGGCAGTAATCTCCGATAGACTCATCTGTTTGAAATAAGGACGGATATGTGTATCAATTATAGATTCTTTGGTTTCCAGTGTTGTGGGTTTGATCTGAGGCTTCAGATCCCCAAGATAGATATCAACGAAAGTATCAAATCCCATATTGAGGTCTTTACTGGTTTTGGCCAGAAACTCTCTCTCATAGGCCTGGGCCTCTCTTTTAGTCCGAAAGCCTCGTTTGTCATGTTTTTTTCGTTCTCCCTTCCAGTCTTTGTAATAGCAGGCAACTCTCCAGGTGTTGCCGTTGTACCCATTCCATTTATCTTTATATACTGCCATTACGTATCACCTCCATACAGTCTGTAATTAAGCTTTTTCCCTTCAAACACTATGATGTATCCCCTGCTCATCTCAATGAGTCGGCTGGCTGTCGCCTCATCGAAGTTCACCAGGTCATCCAAGGTCTTTTCTGTACTCAGGATGACAGGGAGGTTATTGTTATATCGGTAATTGATGATTTCATAAATGATATTCAGGTCTGCTTCCGTTACCTTTCCTTTCAGGAAATCATCGATGAAGAGTACCTCTCCCCTTTTAAACCGGTTCATCTCCCGGTTATAGATGTCCGGTTCCATGAGCCTGGCTTTCAGGGCTGTCATCTCCTCACGATATCCCATATAGATTACCGGCACTTCCTGCCTGATTAGTTCCATGCTGCAGGCAGTTCCCAGATGGGTCTTGCCGGCACCTACCTGGCCACATAACATCATGGAGTTATGGGTATCATCCCGGATCTTATGAAACTCCTTCACATAGTGCTTTGCTTTGTTCAGGGCTTCTTCCCTTTGATGGTTCCCCCCGGTGTAATAGTTTTCAAAAGTCTTCTCCCTGAATTCTTTAGCCAGGCCGCTTCTCTCCAACCGTTCCCTGGCAATCTTCAGGGCTCTGCATTTACAGGGTCTGGCACATTCGATTCCATCCTCATCCCGGAGTAAAAGGAAACCTGTATCTTTACAATCCGGACATTCATAGGTTGTTTCTCTATACTCTTCTATGACTGATCACCCGGCCCTTCTTCTGCCAGTACTTTGAGACGATCGGAATGAACAGAGGTTTCAGGAAAATCCATCGGATTACCCCTGTTCTTTTCGGTCTGTTCTTTGCACCAGGCTGATATTGTCTCAGGGTTGAGGCACCCATGATATGGTTTACCTAAGATTCGTTTTATTACTCCTCTCACGATTTCTTCCGGATAAACTCTGATCAATTCCTCATACTCTTCCAGGGTAAGGGTTTCATAATCCAACTGGTATTTTATGTTTTGTGTGTGTCCTTCAGGGACGGTACACTCACTTTTACTACCCTTACCTGTACTGTACTCGACTACACTACACTGTGCGGACAAATCGCCGTCCATGGACGGTCCCGGTCTTTTCTTCCGATCCGACCTTTCCTTTTTCTCAAGAAGCTGGACATCCGGCTCAATCTGGAGTAGCAGATCCCGGTAAATACTGTCTTTTTTCCTGTCTGGACGTATCCGGTTCTGCTCCCGCCAGTCAGCGATGTAAGTTACCAGGTCTTGATTCAGGACCTTTACAAATTCTTTGCTGAATAGTACCTTCAGGTCATCCTCCTGGGCCTTGATCATATTGATGACCGGGTAAGCTTCCACGATTCCGTCATCATCCGCATTCATCCCCAAGTGGAAGTACAGGTTCTGTGAGGAAGGTGGCATCTTCAGGAACCTGGCACTTTCAACTACTGATTTCGAAAACATTCTTCTTTCCGCCATATTTTTCACTCCTTTCCAATAATTCTTGTTGAAAAGAAGCACTCGCCATGCTAATATGAATTTGTCAATGGCATATCGCGTCAGCGAGTGCTGCCCCTGGTTTCAGGGGCTTTTTCTTTTCCTTCATGTGCTTCTGCTTAACAGGCAGGCTTCCTCATACCAGATCCGGTTGACCTTTCCGGCAACGACGATCGCCCTAGGATTCTTCTCCTTTAATTGCTTGTTAAGCTCCTTGATTACTTCATAGGCTTTTGCCCTGGAAACTCCCAGGTCAAATTGAACTGTGTCAACCCCAACAAATAATGGTAATCTTTTCTCTTCCATATCCTTCTCCTTTCCGGTCTGTTCATCTTAATTCAGATCTATTTTTATGTCTGCCTTTGTATAATACACCAGGAACAAACGTTTGTCAACAAGTATTAGATATAATTTTATGTCTAATTTCTTAAAATAATCTTGTATTTTAGGTCTGATATGATAGAATAAAGGAAAAATAATGGTATGAGAAAGGAATCACAGACATGACTTTAGGTGAAAAGATCAAGAAGTATAGATTATTAAAGAACATGACCCAGAAAGAACTGGGACTTGCCATTGGCTTCTCAGCGGCTACTGCTGATTCCCGGATTAGAAAATATGAGAGAAATGTCATGGCTCCAAAACAGGATATCCGGTTAAGGCTGGCTCAGGTATTGGATGTCGATATCTCAGCCCTCTCGGATATTGATATCCGTGATGAAGAGGATATCCTGCAGACTC
>JBGVCE010000246.1:0-3301 GCA_045226235.1 Anaerobutyricum sp. | reverse complement strand
CTCCTGCATATCCTTGTTGTATGCCAGAGGGATTCCTTTCATGGTGGTAAGGATGGAGTTCAGTGCGCCGTAGACACGCCCTGTCTTTCCACGTACCAGTTCGGCGATATCCGGATTCTTCTTCTGCGGCATGATGCTGCTGCCGGTACTGTAGGCATCATCAATTTCGATAAACTGGTATTCATTGGAATTCCACAGGATGATTTCCTCACAAAAACGACTTAAATGCATCATAATGATGGAAAGAGCGCTTAATAATTCAATCACATAATCCCGGTCGGATACCGAATCCATACTGTTTAAGGTGGGACCGTAGAATCCAAGGAGAGTAGCGGTCATCTCACGATCCAGAGGATAGGTGGTTCCGGCCAAAGCACCGGACCCCAAGGGACAATAATTCATGCGATCATAGATATCATTAAGACGGCTGTAATCTCTTTTGAACATCTCCATATAGGCGCCGATGTGGTGGGCCAGTGTAAGAGGCTGGGCCTTCTGGAGATGGGTAAATCCCGGCATGGCCGTGTCAATGTGTTCCTTCATCAGGCTGTGGCAGGTTTTAATGAGACTTAGCAATTCAGCCTGAATGGCAAGCAGTTCATCTCTGGTATATAGCTTCATATCCAGGGCAACCTGGTCATTACGGCTTCTTCCTGTGTGAAGCTTCTTGCCTGCATCCCCTATCCGGTCGATGAGGGTAGCTTCCACGAAGCTATGGATATCTTCATATTTTTCAGATATCTCGAGACTTCCGTTCTCTACATCTTGGAGGATACCCTGGATACCGTCCAGGATCTCCTCTTCTTCCTGCTTCGTGAGTATTCCCACACTGGCCAGCATCTTAACATGGGCCATACTTCCTTCCATGTCCTGCCTGTAGAATTTCTTATCGAAGCTGATGGATGCGTTAAAGTTATAGACAAGCTGGTCCGTTTCCTTCGTGAAACGTCCGCCCCATAATTGTGCCATGTTTGTCTCCTTCTATATCAGTTGTTCTTATTCTGCACATTTAATAAATTCATGGCCCGAACCTTCAGCGGGAGACCGAAGAGAGTGATAAAACCTTCCGCATCATGGTGGTCATACATATCACCGGTAGTGAAAGAGGCCAGAGATTCATTATATAAGGAATAGGGAGAAGTGGTTCCGGCCTTGATGATATTGCCTTTATAAAGCTTGAAATGAACTTCTCCTGTCACATATTTCTGTGTGGATTTTACGAAGGCACGCAGGGCTTCGCAAAGAGGGGTAAACCATTTTCCTTCGTAGGTTACCTGGGCAAGTCGGTTACCGATATCTTTCTTCATATCCATGGTGGCACGGTCCTGGGTAATCTCTTCCAGCTGTTTGTGGGCTTCCACCAGAATGGTTCCACCCGGTGTCTCATAGATTCCCCTTGATTTCATACCTACCACACGGTTTTCCACGATATCCACGATACCGATGCCGTGCTTACCGCCCAGAACATTCAGTTTCCGGATAATATCGGAAACCTTCATCTCAACACCGTTAAGAGTTTTCGGAATGCCTTCTTCGAAGGTCATGGTAACATATTCCGGCTGGTCAGGGGCGTTCTGGGGAGTTACAGACATCTGCAGGATATGGTCATAATTGGGTTCCTGGGAAGGATCCTCCAATTCCTGTCCCTCGTGGCTGACATGCCAAAGGTTACGGTCTCTGCTGTAACTGGAGTCAGCAGAGAAAGGAAGGTCGATACCATGGGCCTTACAGAAGTCGATCTCTGACTGACGGGAGTCCATTTTCCAGTTGCTGTCACGCCATGGAGCGATAATCTTGATATCCGGAGCCAGAGCCTTGATGGATAACTCAAAACGAATCTGGTCGTTTCCTTTTCCGGTAGCTCCGTGACAGATGGCCACAGCGCCTTCTTTTCTGGCTATCTCCACCAGTTTCTTGGCGATACCTGGACGTGCCATGGATGTGCCCAGGAGGTACTTGTTTTCATATACTGCACCTGCCTGTACACAAGGCATAATATAATTCTCACAGAAATCGTCTACGATATCTTCTATATATAATTTGGAAGCTCCGGAATACCTGGCTCGTTCGTCCAGTCCTTCCAGTTCCGCTCCCTGTCCGCAGTCCACGCAGCAACAGATGACTTCATAATTGTAAGTCTCAATCAGCCATGGGATGATGGCTGTGGTATCCAGTCCTCCGGAATAAGCTAAAACTACTTTTTCTTTACTCATATATATCCTCCTGATGTTTAATATATCTTTTTATAAGATGGAATAGGTGGTCCATCTGTGATGGTCATCTGCACTCTAATATACGGCAAAATCGCATAATATGCAAGACCTTTTTTGAAAATAATTAAATAAATATGAATTATAACTTGCATAATATGCAAAAATGTGTATAATTATAATTATTTAGTGAATATTTATTAACGACAGAAGGGAAGGATGATCATGATCAGAGTTGGTATTATTGGTTCTACCGGTTATGCGGGACAGGAACTGGTCCGTATATTATTAGGACATAAGGAGGCGGAGATCCGATGGTTCGGATCAAGGTCTTATGTTGATCACCCCTATGCATCTGTATTTCAGAATATGTTCCAGCTGGTTCCGGACATCTGTAAGGGAGAAGATCTGGATAAGCTTTGCGAAGAAGTGGATGTTGTTTTCACTGCCACACCCCAGGGCTTATGCGCATCCCTTGTGAGCGAGGAGGTTCTGTCCAGGATAAAAGTTATTGACCTGAGTGCTGATTTCCGGATCAAGGATGTGAAGGTTTACGAGGACTGGTATGGAATAGAGCATAAGAGCCCCCAGTTTATCGAAGAGGCAGTCTATGGGCTGTGTGAATTTAACCGGGAGAAGATTAAAGGGGCCAGACTGGTAGCAAACCCGGGATGTTATCCCACCTGTTCCTTCCTTACCATATACCCCATGGCTAAGGCAGGTTTGATTGATATGAAGTCGGTAATCATTGATGCCAAGTCAGGTACATCCGGCGCGGGCCGAGGGGCAAAGGTGCAGAATCTTTTCTGTGAGGTTAATGAAAGTATCAAAGCCTACGGTGTAGCCAGCCATCGCCATACTCCGGAGATCGAGGAGCAGCTGACTTATGCATCCGGGCAAGAAACCATCATTAATTTTACTCCCCATCTGGTTCCCATGAACCGGGGAATCCTGGTGACTGCCTATGCCAATCTAACAAAAGATATAAGCAATGAGCAGGTTCGCGCTCTTTATGAGAAAGCCTATGAGAAGGAAGAGTTTGTCCGTCTGCTTCCGGATGGGATCTGCCCGGAAACCCGCTGGGTAGAAGG
>JBGVCE010000245.1:0-3086 GCA_045226235.1 Anaerobutyricum sp. | reverse complement strand
CCTCTTAGGAGGTATTGCAGATGAATCGAATAAAGAATATTTCTGTTAAATGTATACTTTTTTCTGTTTTCACACTGGTTCTGCTGTTTTTCCCTGCTGTCGCCAGCCATGCGGAAGCAACAGACCGGATTAAGGATTTCACCATTACCGTAGATGTCAATGAGGATGCATCCCTTCAGATGACCTATCACATCGACTGGGAGGTTCTTGACGATTCCATCGGCAAATTGGAATGGATCGATCTGGGGGTGCCTAATTATTATCATGATAATATCACCCCTTTGAGTGATACCATTGACCATATCGATGATGGGGGTAGCTCTTTATCCATCTATCTTGACCGCCCTTACGGAGAAGGAGAAACCGTAAGCCTGGAGTTTTTCATGACCCAGGATCACATGTACCAGATTGACAAATGGGTTGAAGGGGAGACGGTTTATACCTTCACCCCTGCATGGTTTGACAGTATGGAAGTCAACCGGCTTACCATTCGCTGGAATGCTCAGGATGCAGGTGCATGGCAGCCAGACTGCCAACAGGAAGACGGATATCTGGTCTTTCAGGCATCCCTGTCAGAAGGCGAAAGATATACCATGTCTGTGACCTACCCCAATGACGCCTTTGCCTTTGCAGTGGACCGTCAGGCAGGCAGCGGGAACAACGGCGGAGAGTGGAATGAGCCTGAGGATGATGACACCGGTGTGGTGGAAGTGATCGGTGGTCTTTTCGTATTGGCCATCACTCTATTCATCCTGATTGCCCCATTCGTTTATCTTTACAAGTTTATCATGTGGATTATCGGAGGAATCGGGTTTGGCTCAAAACAGGAAATGAAGAAAAAGATAACCAGGACTAAGATTGAGTACTTTGAAAACTGTCCCAGTTGCGGGGCAGCACGTGAGGAAGGGAAAGACAGCTGTCAATACTGTGGCCGCAGTATGATTAAGAGCAAAGAGATCATAGAAGAAGACCAGATTGACAACCCGGAGAACTATACCAAGAAAGGTACATATCGTTACGGCGATTCGGGGAACACCTATATTCGTGTTAATGTAATCAACGTGCCGGTGAGTCATCCACGATCCTCCCGTTCTACTCATTCGGGCAGATCTTCTCACCACTCTTCCTGCGCTTCTTCCTGTGCCTGTGTATCTTCCTGCGCCTGCGCATCCTCCTGTGCCTGCGCCTGCGCCTGCGCATCGTCAGGCCGTGCCGGATGTTCGGTAAAGGATTTCTTTAAGGAGAACATCCATGAAGGCCGCCTTCGCATTGACAGTAAGAGAAAGAAAAAACAGGACTCTGATATAGCTTAGGAATAAATATAGGAGAAAAGTCAATGACAGAAAAAGAAAAAAGAGATCTGGGAGAATATTACGATGCGGTGAATGATCAGGAGCTAATCCTGGAGCGCCTGTATGTGAAAAATCTTTGCTACGATTATAATATGATCAGACCCTCCGACACAGAGAAAAAGACAGAAGTAATCAAAAAAATATTGGGAAAATCAGGTCAAAACTGTGAAATCGTAGCACCCTTCTGGTGTGATTACGGCTACAATATTGAAGTTGGGGATAACTTCATGGCAAACCATAATTGTGTTGTACTCGACTGCGCAAAGGTAACCTTCGGAGATAATGTCTTCGTGGGACCGGATTGCGGCTTCTATACTGCCGGACATCCTCTGGATGTTATGAGAAGAAATGCAGGACTGGAATTTGCCCATCCGATCACAGTGGGGGATAATGTGTGGTTTGGCGGTGGAGTAAAGGTAATGCCTGGCGTTACCATTGGCAGTAATACGGTAATCGGAGGTGGCAGCGTGGTGGTTTCTGACATTCCTTCCGATGTGGTGGCTGTGGGAAACCCCTGTCGTGTGGTCCGCCAGATACCGGTTGATGATACGACTCTTGGCAATCCCAGAAAACCGGAAGGAGAAGCAGGGGCAGCCATGCTGTCCCGCATGAACGAAAGCCATGGGCCGGTGACAGAGTGGGCCCTGTCTTTCATGGATCCCAAGGGAGCGACCCAATTGCTTGACATCGGATGCGGAGGCGGAGCAACCATAGGCAGATTAGCCAGACTGGCGCCGGAAGCCAAAGTGACCGGTGTGGATTATTCCCCGGTATCTGTGCAGGAATCTAAGGACTACAATGAGGAACTGATTGCTGAGGGCAGAGTGGAGGTCATTGAGGCGTCTGTGGAACAACTGCCCTTTGATGATGACACATTTGACCGTATTACCACGGTGGAGAGTTTTTATTTCTGGCCGGATCCACAGGAGAATCTCAAGGAGGTACGACGGATACTGAAGCCGGGAGGAAGGTTTTTCCTGATCGCCGATATCTATGGTAAAGCCGGCCTGGATCAGGCCGTTCTTGAGAATATTGAGTTATATGATCTCTTTAATCCTTCGAAGGAAGAATTTCTAATCCTTTTCCGTAATGCCGGTTTTGTCGCAGTGAAGATTCATGTAAAGGAAGGAACGGACTGGATCTGCGTGGAAGGAATTAAATGATAAAACCTATAATTCTCCGGATCGGAGGAATATCCCCTTCTATTTCCTTATGCCAGGTATATATTTTTATCTGAAGTACCGTTATACTTATGATAAATAAAAGATCAGACATAAGAAAGAAGGGTTTAAAATGTTAACATTATTATTTGTTATTTGTATGATTGCAGTTTTTGGAAAACTTGCTGTTCTGGCTTTAAGAGGAGCCTGGGGCTTGACAAAAATAATCTTTTCATTAGTTTTTCTGCCCCTCATTTTGATTGGAATGGTAATTAAAGGACTGATCATCCTGGCCTTACCTGTCCTGCTCATTTTTGGAGTAATCTTTCTGATCACAGAGCTGCAAAGCAGCAGGATTTAAGAAAGCTCCGGGAGAGTATGATTCAAAAACAAATGAAGAATAGGATTTTCTAAATAAACAGGAGAATGCCCTCGGTTTCATTGATGTGACCGGGGGCGTTTTCTATTGAAAGGAAAAGGTAATTACAGTAAAATATAGATTGAATAATAATAGTCAAAAGGAGCGAAAAGATATGAAAGAAACTCGAATCGGCATCATCGGAGCCATGGAAGA
>JBGVCE010000244.1:0-2149 GCA_045226235.1 Anaerobutyricum sp. | reverse complement strand
GTCGTCAAACTGTGGTTCTCCTTCCACGAATTCATCGATGCTCTTCTGGACGTTTGTAATGAGTTCCTCAGGACTGGCATCCGGATTCTGATTGAGAGCCTCAAGCATGCGTTCTGTGCCAAAGAGCTGATTATCAATATTGGTCGCTTCAGCTACACCATCCGTGTAGACAAATAAGGTGCTCCCTTTTTCCAGAGTAATCTCATATTCCTTATATGGCATGTCCTCCATGCCGCCCAGTACAAATCCATGTTTATCTTTGTACAGGTCGAATTTCCTGTTTTTCTCCTCTTCTTCCTGTACACCTTCTTCCTGTTTGGCGGGTCCGGCGATGATGTGTTTTACCGCCGGATACTCATGACCTGCATTGGCTGCCACCAGCCGTCCCGTAGATATCTCCAGAATTCCAACCCAGACTGTGACGAACATCTTAATCTCACCGCCGCTGCCTTCACAAAGCTGCTGATTCACAAATTCGAGGATTTCCTTCGGAGTAGCCCGGGTTATGGCTGCATTTTTAATCATGGTCTTGGCGATCATCATATAAAGGGCGGCAGGAATTCCTTTTCCGGAAACATCGGCAATTACCATAGCAAGATGATCATGGTCAATGAGGAAGAAATCATAGAAGTCACCGCCCACCTCCTTGGCCGGTGTCATCTTAGCATAGAGGTCAAACTCATCCCTGCCAGGGAATGGCGGAAATACAATAGGTAGTACTTTGGTCTGGATATCGGCAGCCAGATTCAGTTCGGTTTCCAGACGCTGATGTTCCTGTTTGGCAACAAGCAATTCATTCTCCTTGGTCACAATCTCCAGGCTTTTCTCTGCCAGTTCCTTCCCTCTCTGGGTGAAAACATTACCATAGATCAGCAGCTGGGCTCCCACCAGCCAGAAATAGGCGAAGGAAATCCGGAAGATAAAGGCCTCCAGGATTCCTGCAAGAGCCGGCATGGTGATGAAAGTCAGAAGTACCTTTCTCTTTTCGGCGTTGGCGTATTTCCTAAGAATCAACACAAAGCACATGATGACGATAATTACCGTATATAAGAGTATCAGAGGGAAAGACTTCGTGGTCTTTAAAGTCCCGTCAACACTGATCTCAAAATAGTATTTCCATATTCCATTTCCGATAACACTCAATATGGAAATCAGGCATACAATATCTGCGAATTTGGACATCAGATCCAGTTTAGGATCTTCGGAATCCGAAGCCTCTGCCACATAATGCCAGAACATTAACGGAATAAGGGAGCTTAGGACAAAATAGCATTCCCTGGCCACCATATGAATAGTTCTCTTAGATGGAATCCCGGAAAATCTCCATGACACCAGGTCACTTAATAAGATCATGGATGTCAGGACCAGCATATAGGCAAAGCAGGCTGTCTGGACCGTCAGGTCCTTCCTGTCCTTGATCACACTCATAAATAACAGCGTGGCAATGACCATTCCACAGACGTCTATGGTACAGTTAATCAGCCATATGGGGTTAAAGAGGTTTAAACTGTTGGTCATAAGGAGGACTGTACCGATGATGGGCATCAATACCATCTCAAGCATCATCACGATTTTCTGAACTTCCCATTTTTCTTTAATCATATATCTAGCCATAACATTACTCCACGTTCATTTTATTATTTCGTATACTAATATATCATAAAAAAGAAAGAGAAACCACTAGAGAACAAAAAGAAAGACCCCCAAAATGGAGGCCTTAATCTCAATAATAACCATCTATAAAATTAGTCTAATTTTGCTGCGGCAGCCTTGTCAAGGATTACAACTACATCAGCATGATCCTGAAGTGCGCTGGCGGTACAATCTGTGGACTTTTCAGCCTTTAACATACCGTATACGGCGTCTGCCTTATTGGCACCGGTAGCTACCAGAAGGATCTTCTTAGCTCTCATGATGGTAGCGATACCCTGTGTTACCGCTTTGGTAGGAACCTGAGAAGGATCATTGTCGAAGAAACGGCAGTTGTCATCGATGGTTGACTGTGCCAGCTGGGCTACATGAGTCTCGGAATCAAATGGAGTTCCCGGCTCGTTGAAAGCGATATGACCATCGGAACCGATTCCCAGAAGCTGGATATCTACCTGATATTTCTTGAACTCAGCTTCATAGGCAGCTGCATCTGCTTCAG
>JBGVCE010000243.1:0-11746 GCA_045226235.1 Anaerobutyricum sp. | reverse complement strand
CCCTTTAATTCAACCAGACAGATACGGCATGCGCCGATGGCATTAATCTCGCGAAGATAGCAGAGCGTGGGAATGCGGACACCGACTTTTTTTGCAGCATCAAGAATGGTGGTATTCTTTTCAACTTCAACTTCTATTCCGTTAATCTTAACTTTAATCATTTCCATATCTACACACCCCTCTATTTCTTCGAGATAGCTCCGAACTTACACAAATCAATGCAGGTTCCGCACTTGATACACTTGCTCTGGTCTATTACATGAGGTTCTTTTACCTTACCGGAGATCGCATCAACAGGGCATTTTCTCGAGCAGAGCGTACAGCCTTTACACTTATCAGGATCGATGGTGAAGGAAAGCAGGCTCTTACATACTCCCGCAGGACATCTCTTTTCAACTACGTGTGCGATATATTCATCCTTGAAATATCTCAAAGTGGACAGTACAGGGTTCGGAGCTGTCTGGCCGAGACCACAGAGGGAGTTAGCCTTGATATAATTGGCAAGCTCTTCCAGTTTGTCCAGGTCTTCCAGGGTACCCTGGCCCTTGGTGATCTTGTCAAGGATCTCATACATACGTTTTGTTCCGATACGGCATGGTGTACATTTACCGCAGGACTCATCCACTGTGAACTCAAGGAAGAATTTAGCGATATCTACCATACAGTTGTCTTCATCCATTACGATCAGACCGCCGGAACCCATCATGGAACCGATGGCAATCAGGTTATCATAATCGATAGGCACGTCAAAGTGCTCTGCAGGGATACATCCGCCGGAAGGTCCGCCTGTCTGTGCAGCCTTAAATTTCTTTCCGTTGGGGATGCCGCCGCCGATCTCTTCTACGATCTCACGGAGTGTGGTACCCATAGGAATCTCAACAAGACCGGTATTCTTGATCTTTCCACCCAGAGCGAATACTTTGGTTCCCTTGGACTTCTCGGTTCCCATGGAAGCGAACCAGTCTGCTCCTTTCAGGATGATCTGAGGAATGTTGGCATAGGTTTCTACGTTATTAAGAATGGTTGGCTTCTGGAACAGACCCTTAACAGCCGGGAACGGAGGTCTTGGCCTCGGTTCGCCACGCTTGCCTTCGATGGAGGTCATAAGGGCTGTCTCCTCGCCGCATACGAAAGCGCCGGCTCCGAGACGGATATCCAGATCAAAATCAAATCCGGATCCCAGGATGTCTTTGCCCAGGAGACCATATTCCCTCGCCTGGCCGATGGCGATTCTAAGACGCTTTACAGCGATGGGGTACTCGGCACGAACATAGATAAAACCTTGATGAGCGCCGATGGCATAACCTGCGATGATCATGGCCTCGATGACAACATGGGGATCACCTTCCAGAACGGAACGATCCATAAATGCACCGGGGTCACCCTCGTCAGCGTTACAGCAAACATATTTCTCAGGGCCTGGCTGCACTGCAGCGAAGGACCATTTTACTCCGGTGGGGAATCCGGCACCGCCACGGCCACGAAGGCCGGAAGCTTTCAGTGTCTCGATTACTTCTTCCGGTGTCATCTCGGTCAGAACTTTACCCAAAGCCTGATAGCCGTCATAAGCAATATATTCATCAATGATTTCGGGATCGATGACACCACAGTTACGAAGGGCAACCCTCTTCTGTTTCTCATAGAACGGGGTTTTGTCCAGGGACTTAATGGTATCCGTATCGGCATCGATGGAATCCTTGTAAAGAAGGCGCTGTACGATACGACCTTTCAGCAGATGCTCGGATACGATTTCTTTTACGTCTTCCGGAGTTACACGTGAATAGAATGAACCCTCCGGATATACGATCATAACAGGACCGTTCTCACAGAGACCGAAACATCCTGTGCGGACGATGGCTATTTCCTCTTCCAGCCCTTGTGCCTTAAGCTCCTGCTCAAGAACGTCCTGAACTTTCTGGCTGCCTGATGATGAACATCCGGTTCCGCCGCAGATAAGTACATGTGAACGATACATACGATTTCCTCCTTATTTCGCGGCATTCATGGCGCCGATAGTGTATTCTGTAACAACATTTCCGTTAACGATGTGATCCACGATGATCCTTCTCGCCTTTTCAGCGGTTAATTTCACATAAGTGACTTTTTCTTTACCGGGTTCAAATACTTCTGCTACAGGCTCATACTGGCAGATGCCGATGCATCCCGTCTGGGACACAGTCACATTCTGAAGCCCGCGCTTTGCAGTCTCTTCAACAAATGAATTAAGCACCGGACGTGCTCCTGCTGCAATACCGCATGTGGCCATTCCTACTACAATACGGGTATTATCGGGTGCATCCTCCCTCATTCCCATATTGCTACGAGCCTTATCTCTTAATGCTTTAAGCTCAGCTAAGCTTTTCATTATTACTCCTCCTCATCAGTGTACAATGCTTCGATGTTTTCTCTCAGATACTCTCCCACGAATATCCTTATCTCGGGCGTTTCAAGAGACACTCCATCAAGAACTTCCTTAAGCTGGTCTGTGGAGACAAAAAACTCTCTTCCGTCCACGATATGAGTGTACATAACGTTCACGTCTTCGTGGCTGCAGATGAGCAGCTGCATGGTGGATGCCATATCTCCCAGAGGCATACGGTCAATGTTGGTGAGTCCGAATGTTGCGCAGGTCTTGGTCCCCACGCCTGGTTTCGATGTGATTGAAAAATCTCCTCCGGACATCTCCGCAGCCATCTTAAATAGCGGTACTCCCAGACCGACTTTTCTGGTGGTCCTTGTAGTGAAAAACGGATCCGTAACCTGAGCTACCTGTTCTTCACTCATCCCGCAGCCGTCATCCTCGATAAGAATGGATAATTTATCGGCAGCGGAATCTTCGATGACCTTGATGGTCACATTTTTTGCCTGTGCCCGCATGGAATTCTCTGCCACGTCAAGCACATTCATGGAAAGCTCCTGCATTTTAATTTTCCTTATACTTGGCCAGGATCTTCGGAACGTCATCCGGTACAAGACGCCCATATACTTCATCGTTGATCATGATGACCGGAGCCAGTCCGCAAGCACCTACGCAGCGGCATGCTTCCAGGGAGAAATTCATATCGGCAGTGCACTCTCCGCCTTCGATTCCCAGCTCTTTTGCAAGCCTTGCGTATACTTCGCCGGAACCTTTTACGTAACATGCGGTTCCGAGACATACGGAAACTTTGTATTTACCCTTTGGATTAAGGGCAAACTGTGAGTAGAATGTTGCTACTCCGTAAACTTCCTCAAAAGGTATCTTAAGACCTTTTGCGATGATCTGCTGCACTTCCTCGGGCAGGTATCCGTAGATATCCTGTGCTTCCTGAAGTATGGGCATGAGTGCGCCCCTCTGATCCTTAAGGCGGTCTATTACCTCAAGAAGAGCTTTCTCCTGCTCAGGAGTGCCTTGAAATGGTACTTTGGTAATCGAGTTTGCCATAGTGGGTTCCCCTCTTCCTTAATAAAATGATAGGTTAGTAGTTGACGTAAAGATTGTTAAAAAAACGACCTGTAACCTCATTTATACTATAACAGACAAGACCCTTTGTAGCAACATTTGATTAACTTTAATTTATGGATTGTATACTTATTTTTAACTTTTTTTATTTTGACTAACTATTGTATTCTTATTGCTTTTATCCCCTTCCTTTGATATATTTAATTTACAGTATATGCGCCTTGGCGCACAGGAGAAAATGAATGCTTTATTAATATAATCAGCTTAGAAGGGAGGATGGCCCGCCAGTCCAGAAAGGTGGCCGGAAACTATGACAGTTAGGGATATTATCAGAATTCTTGATGCGGAACTTTTATATGGCGATGAAGAACTGCTTGACCAGGAGGTGGCTCACGCCTGCGGTAGCGATATGATGAGCGATGTACTCGCATTTGTAAAGGACCAGGCTGTTCTTCTGACGGGTCTGATCAACACACAGGCCGTAAGAACAGCTGAGATGATGGACATGAAATGTGTCATTCTGGTGAGGGGAAAGGACCCTCATGAGAATGTGCTCGAATTGGCAAAAGACCGGGATATCTGTGTCCTTAAGACTGACCATACCATGTTCTGCGCTTGCGGTCTTTTGTACGAGAATGGAATTCGCGGAGGAGAAAAAGTATGACATTTAATTATGATGTTCCGGGAGACGATTTTACGCGTGCCGGTGAAGCATCAGGGGATCTCAAGAAGAAGCTGAAAAAACTCGGGTTCCCTTCCAGTGTTATCCGGAGAGTCTCCATCGCTCTTTACGAAGGCGAGATTAATATGGTTATCCATGCCAACGGCGGACATATTACCGCAGATGTTAATACGGATGAGATTAATCTGACCCTTGCAGATGTGGGCCCCGGTATCCCTGATATCGAGAAGGCCATGCAGGACGGGTATTCCACGGCTACAGACCAGGTGCGAAACCTGGGATTCGGAGCGGGAATGGGCCTGCCCAACATGAAACGCAATTCGGATGAGATAGATATTGAGACTGAGCTGGGGGTTGGAACCACGGTAAGGATGAAAATTTTGAACCAGTGAAATGAGGTGTCGTTTTGGCTGATTTTATACACAGTGTTACTCTGGATAGGGACAAATGTCTTGGCTGTACCAACTGTATCAAAAGGTGCCCTACCAGCGCCATCCGGGTTGAGAATGGAAAGGCCAGGATTATTTCGTCACTCTGCATAGACTGCGGTGAGTGCATAAGGGTATGCCCTCATCATGCAAAGATTGCCGTGTGCCAGAGCCTGGATGTTCTTGATCAATATGAATATACCATTGCACTGCCCGCACCGTCATTGTATGCGCAGTTTAATAATCTGGAAGGCCCCGAGATAGTGGTGGAAGGCCTTCGTATTCTTGGTTTTGATGATGTGTTCGAAGTGGCACAGGCGGCAGAACTTGTATCAGATGCCACCAGAAAATATATCAAGGCCTCCGATTCTAATATGACTCTGATCAGTTCTGCCTGTCCAACCATATCCAGGCTGATCAGGATACGTTTTCCGGATCTGATCGACAACCTGCTTCCGCTGCTTACTCCTGCGGAGCTTGCAGGTAAGCTTGCACGGGAAAGGGCCATGAGAGAAACCGGGCTGCCGGCAGATAAGATAGGGACTGTTTTCATTTCCCCCTGCACGGCAAAGGCATCCAGCATATATTCGCCCATAGGTCTTGAAAAGAGTAATATTGATGCTGTTATATCGATAAAAGATGTGTATACAAGGCTTGTGGGAATACTGAAGCAGGCCGAGGAAACCTGCGGGGTATCTGACAGCGGCCGTGTGGGCGTCAGCTGGGGGTCCTCCGGAGGAGAAGGGGCAGCATTGCTGACGGATTCTTACCTTGCTGCCGACGGAATTGAAAACTGCATAAAGGTTCTGAATGAGATGGAGGACGAAAAGCTTGAGAATATCAAGTTCGTTGAGCTAAATGCCTGCCCCGGAGGCTGCGTGGGCGGTGTATTCACCGTGGAGAATCCTTTTATCTCAAGGGTTAAACTGACCTCTCTGAGGAAATATCTGCCGCCGTATAAGAATATTATCCGGGATGACTTCGTTCCGGATGAGTACAGGTGGAGTTCTGAGATGGAGTACCGGCCTGTCATGGAACTGGATCCGGATATGGAGAAAGCTTTTGCCATGATGGAGGAAGTGGAACGTCTTACGGCCAAACTCCCGGGCCTGAACTGCGGATCCTGCGGATCCCCCTCCTGCCGCGCTCTGGCAGAGGATATCGTGCGTGGGTATTCCACGGAAAACGCCTGCGTATTTGTATTAAGAGACGAAGTTCAGCATATCGCTGATCTGCTTTCCAAGATTTCAGGCATAGGGATGGGAAGAAAACCGGTAGAGACGAAAAAGAATGACCATAAAACAAAGTGAGGGTGAAAACAGATGGATGTTAGAAAGACAGCTGAGAGATGCGGCTTTGAAATCGTCGCGGGTGAGGAAGCACTGGCCCGGGACATCAGCGGAGTCTATTGTTGTGACCTGTTAAGCTTTGCCATGGGACGCGCGCCGGAAGACTGCGCCTGGGTTACTGTCATGGGAAACATGAATTCTGTGGCGGTTGCCTCCCTTGCGGATGTCGCCTGCATCGTACTGTGCGACGGGGTAAGACCGGATGCTGAGATGATGAAAAAAGCAGCCCAGGAGGACATCGCGGTGCTTTGTTCCGGACTGCCTGCCTTCGAGACCGGAAAGATGATATTTGATACACTTTAAGGAGATTCTCATGACTTACGATCTTCACATTCATTCATGTCTCTCTCCCTGCGGGGATAATGAGATGACCGTGAACAACATCGTAAATATGGCCATGCTTAAGGAGCTGGATGTAATCGCTCTTACCGATCACAACAGTTCCAGAAACTGTCCGGCCTTTATGGAGGCTGCCAGAAGAGCCGGGATCCGTGCGATACCCGGGATGGAGATCAATACTTCTGAGGAGATCCATGCTGTCTGCCTCTTTCCCACGCTGGAACAGGCCATGGAATTTGATTCCTATGTGTTTTCCACCTTGCCGCCAGTAAAAAACAAACCGGAGATCTTTGGTGACCAGATCATCGTGAATGAGGAAGATGAACCCATAGGAAGCATTGATACCCTTCTTATCACAGCCAGCGGAGTATCCTACTCTGAACTTCCGGAACTTATGGCTCAGTATGGGGGAATCTTCTTCCCCTCTCACATAGACCGGAGTTCCAACAGCCTGGTGGCTATCATGGGAGCAGTCCCGGAGGATGTAGAGTTTCCCTTTTATGAGTTTTACCATCTTGGGCTCTATGATGAATTTATGGAAGCCAATCCTTGTCTTAAGGGAAAACCCTGGCTTCATAATTCGGATGCCCATTATTTGTGGGATATCGCAGAACCGGAGAGACATCTGGACTCCCGGATTGAGGAGTTTCTGAAGAGATACGGCCTGATATAAGCTGAGTTGGAAATACCATTTAATTTCATATTAATACAAGGAAAACCCTGCAGTGATGCAGGGTTTTGTTTGTTTATCGAACCGGGATACAGATCTCCATCTGAGTCTGCCCGTATTTCTCGAAGCAGAGCCGGCCGTCATCGAAATCAACCCTCGGATGGGAAGCAAACCATTCTTCGAAAATATAATGCCAGACGGACTGGATCTGAAGAAGGAGGTCTTGGGAAACTCCTTCTTTCTGATATTCCAGGTTGAAGACGGCGTACTCTCCTTTGGCAAGAATCAGGCATCGAAAGCCTTCTGCCGGATTAGGATCGCTTGTGATATAACCGAAGAAGTACTCCATTTTTCCGGTCTTGCTATCCGGGTTGATCCAGGTGCTGATCTCCGCGTAATCGGAAGCATTCTCCGGATAGGCGGGGAGATCTTTGAAATTAACATTGGACCAGAAAGCCGCCTGTCCGGCCTGGGAATGACTTTCCTCCACGGGGATTACATAGCCATAAGCACGTAACTCTGATCTTTTCACGAAGGCAGGCTGGAGGGTAAGATTTCTGTACTCTCTGGGAGCCACACCGAACTGCCGGCGAAAAGCCTTGGTAAATCCGGAACCGGTATCGAACCCGATATCATAGGCAACATCAGTGATCTTTTGCCCCTGACGGAGCCGCCTGGCGGCTTCTCTCATTTTCTCCTCTTGTATATACCGGCCAATGGAGCAGCCAAAACAGGCCCGGAAGACACTGGACAGGTGATAGAGCGAGTATCCGCACAAGTCCGCCAGCTCCTGGGCAGTAATCTCCTGGGAGATATGCTTTTTGATATAGTTTGTACAATCATCAATCATTTTCTTGTAATTCATAGGCTTGTATCTCCGAGGACAGTGTAATAAAGTACTACAGATAGAATATCATTTTTTTCTGAGAATAACATCAGAAAAATGCTGACCGGAAAGAATAAGAAAGCAGAGAAGAGCAGGGGCTGATAGCTGACCCCCGCTCTTTTGTGACTATGAAAAGGAAGTATCTTTTCTATTAACTTATCATCTTATTATTTAATCGGGATATAAATCTCAGCCTTGCCACCGGTGTATAATTCATAGTACATCTTAGTGTGGTCAGTTTTATATTCCGGGTTGGCAGGAAGCCATTCTGCGTAGATGGCAGCCCATGTATCGGCAACCTTTTTGGCGGTTACCTCTTTGGAATCAGTATCTGCAGTCTCAGATGCGGTAAATACGGCAAATTCTGCTGCCGGGATATTGAATTCTACGAAGCCTTCCGGTACTCCTTCATAATCAGTAACGGTTCCGAAATAATATGCCAGTGGTTCCTGGGAATCTTCCGGATGATACCAGGTAGCAATCTCTGCCTTGTCAACCAATCCTGCCGGATAAGCAGGATAAGCAGAGAAATCTACATTTGCCCAATAAGCAGCGTTCTTGGCAGTGTCCATCTGATATTCTGCGGCGATTTTGTATCCAAGTGCCCGAAGGCCTTCTTTCTGAATAATAGCAACTTTCATGATCGTTCTCCTCCTTGTGTATAAAATAAGTTTGAGTATTTTTTGTGATGTTGACAATGCAAGGCTGTTGAATATATTTTCCTTTATGTCTGAATCATACCATCTCCATCCGGAAAAAACTTTTCCATTCTGGGGAAGATTGCGGGTAAGGGCAGGTTGACAAGGAGGGAATATTAAAGATAATATAGAGTGAATTTGTTTTTTGATTTATTTGAAGATTTTTTTTATAGCCACGGGAGGTTTTATGAAAAATTATGAGATAACCAATGGCATCATCCTCAGCTATGACGGGGAAGCCATGATTACGGAAGAGAAAACTCTCTATGTTAAGGAGGGAAGGATTACCTTTGCCCCCTTTGCGGAGGGGGAGGAGCATGAAGTAATTGATGCCGGCAGAAAACTGATCATGCCCGGCCTCATTAACATGCATACCCACGCCTACATGACTATGATGCGCAACTATGCGGATGACGTCCCCTTTCAGGAATGGCTCTTCCAGCGGGTAATGCCGGTGGAGGACAATCTCCCCATCGAGGCGGCCTACTGGACATCCATGCTGGGCATCCTGGAGATGATCCGTACCGGAACCACCTGTTTTACCGATATGCATATGTACCACCGTCAGGTGACCCAGGCAGCCAAGGAAGCCGGCATCCGTGCTTATATCGGCAGAGGACTGGTGGGGGAAGATCTCTACGAGGACGGTTACAGCAGGTTTAAACAGGCACTGGAAGAGAAAGAAGAATTTGAGTCTGATACCTTAAAGTTCCTTCTGGCTCCTCATGCCATCTATACCTGTTCCGAGAAACTTTTAAGGCAGGTGGCCGAGGCTGCAGACGAACATAAGATGCTTAAGCAGATCCACCTGTCTGAAAGTATGACCGAGCTGAATGACTGCCTGAAAAACCACGGGAAGACACCGGTGCAGTACCTGAATGACATCGGTTTTCTAAATGGAAATACCATCCTGGCCCACTGTGTTCAGATGCAGGGAAATGACCTGGAGATTATCCGTGATTCCGGGGCAACCATCGTCACCAACGTGGCCAGCAATGCCAAGCTGGGCAACGGTATCGCCCCCTTAAGTCAGATGAAAGAGTTGGGAATCAATGTCTGCGTCGGTACGGATGGTACCGCCAGCAACAATACCCTGAATATGTTCCGGGAGATGGGCTTATTATCCCTGATGCACAAGGCCTTCACCAGGGACTGCCTGGCTATTCCATCGGATTATATTGTGAAAGCCGCCACTTATAACGGGTCCCTGGCGCTGCATAACAGTGCCATCGGCATTATTCAGGAAGGGGCTGCTGCAGACCTGATCTTCCTGGATCTGGATGCACCTTCTCTCTTCCCTAACAACAATATCCTCTCAGCCCTTTGCTACTCAGCCAACGGCTCTGAGGTAGAATCCGTCATGATCAACGGTAAGTTCGTTATGCGAGACCGCCAGCTCTTGACCATCGATCAGGAAAGAGTGTATTATGAGGTCGGCAAGATAGTAGAGAAACACCTGTAGTAAAAGGGGGTAAAAGGGGGTCAGACCCCATACGGACCCCCATACGCATAAAGGAGAATAAGAGAATGAGTATTATAAAAGATGCTTCCCTGGCGCCGACCGGGATGACTAAGATTCAGTGGGTTCGGTCCCATATGCCTGCTCTGACGGAGATCGAGAAACAATTTGAGAAGGAACAGCCTTTTAAAGGGCTGAGAATCGCCGTTTCCGTCCACCTGGAAGCCAAGACTTCCAACCTTGGACTGGTGCTGAAAAAGGGTGGGGCGGAAGTATTCCTTACAGGCTGTAACCCCCTGTCCACCCAGGATGATGTGGCTGCGGCTGTGTCCCAGATGGGAGTGGAAACCTTTGGTAAATATGGGGTGGACGCTCAGGAATATGAAGACCTTCTGGCAGAAACCCTTAAGTGCCATCCGCATCTCATCGTAGATGACGGCGGTGACCTGATTAACCTCCTGGGGGGAAGATGCGCAGAGTATGCAGATAACCTGATCGGTGGCTGTGAGGAGACCACCACCGGCATTATCCGTCTGAAAGCCAGGGAGAGAGAAGGGGTTCTTCCCTGTCCTATGATGGCAGTTAATGACGCGAAAGCAAAACATTACTATGATAATAAATACGGAACCGGTCAGTCTGTGTGGACCGCCATCATGGATACCACAAACCTGATCGTGGCCGGAAAGACAGTGGTTGTGGCCGGCTATGGATGGTGCGGTAAAGGAGTTGCCATGCGGGCTAAGGGCATGGGAGCCAATGTAATCGTTACGGAGATCGATCCCTTTAAAGCTCTGGATGCTACCATGGATGGCTTCCGGATCATGAAGATGGACGAAGCAGCCAAACTGGGAGACTTCTTTGTGACCGTGACCGGATGCAAAGATGTCATCGTGGAAAGACATTTCAAGGAAATGAAAGATAATGCCATCCTCTGTAATGCAGGCCATTTTGACTGCGAGATCGATGTGGCCAGATTGAAAGAAATCGCCGTATCCTCCAAGGTTCAGCGCCATAATATCATGGGCTATACCCTGGAAAACGGAAAGACCTTAAATGTCCTTGGGGAAGGCAGACTGGTGAACCTGGCCTGTGGAATGGGCCATCCGGCAGAGATCATGGATATGTCTTTCGCCGTTCAGGCATTAAGCCTCAAATGGCTGGCAGACCACAGAGACCAGCTGGAAACCAAGGTCTACCAGGTGCCGGACTCCATCGATGATGTGATCGGCAGATATAAACTGGCGGCCATGAATCTCTCCATCGATGAACTCACGGAAGAACAAAAAGCATACCTGTCCGGATGGGCAGTAGATTGAAATAAAAAAGCAGGAACGAATTCGTTCCTGCTTTTTGCACATCATATTATAAATATAAACTCATCATTTTATCTCACACTGCATGCCGCGGTTACCAAAGCAATCCGCATCATGTCATGGAAGCCTTCCCTGATTTCCTCCGGTGGCAGCATCTCGCCGGTAACCACGTGGTCGGAGATGCTCAGGATGGAGAGGGCTTTCTTATGGTTGGCTTCCGCGCACAGGTAGAGGCCTGCTGTCTCCATCTCCACAGCCAGGTAACCCTTGGATTCCAGCCGCTCGAGGATCTTCTTGTCCGGATTATAGAAATAATCAGTGGTGAAGATGGGGCCTGTCTTGGCGCTGACACCTAATTCGTCGGCAGCATATTGGGCGATCTCCAGAAGCTTCTTGTCCACCAGGGGTTTGGATACTCCCAGGGCCTTATAAGCTTCCACACAGGAGGAATTGGTAAAGGCTGTCTCCGGGAAGACCACA
>JBGVCE010000242.1:0-14425 GCA_045226235.1 Anaerobutyricum sp. | reverse complement strand
GTTTCCAGTCATTGCTGTCGCCACAGTTTTGCCAGTCACCTGTTTGAGAATGGCGTTGACATTAAGTATATCCAGGCGCTGCTTGGCCACATTGATCCAAGGTCCACGGAAGTATATATCCATGTCAGCAATAAGAGTCTTCTTGGCATCCGCAGTCCTTTTGATGAACCGCAAGGCGGTGAATCATGAGGGACGAATGTACAATTCAGGATGTATTCTATCGTTTTTATCCTGAGTATGAGAGAACTCATGAACTTTCCGTAACTCAGCGAAAAGTGGCTTATCACATCAGGAACTGCAAAACCGGTGCATTTGGCGTCAACGTCAGTGTATGTGAGGATTGCGGCTGCATTTCTATCCACTATAATTCCTGCCGCGATCGGTGCTGTCCCATGTGCCAGGAATTCCCAAAGGAAAAGTGGGTGGATGCCCGTCGGGAAGATGTGCTGGATGCACCATACTTTCATGTTGTTTTTACTGTCCCGGAAGAACTGAACCCAGTCATCTACAGTAACCAGAAGCTTTTGTATAACGCCCTTTATCAAGCTGCGTCCAACACTCTGCGGGAACTGGCTTCCGACAGTAAATATCTCGATGCAGACATCGGGTATATCTGCATTCTCCATACCTGGGGGAGTGAAATGAACTTCCATCCCCACATCCATGCCGTTGTGCTTGGCGGCGGTCTCGACCCCAAAAGCCACTGGAAAGACAGCGGAGAAGATTTCTTCCTTCCCATCCGGGTTGTTTCACGCCTTTTCCGTGGCAAGTATCTTGCGAAGCTGAAACGCTTTTGGAAAGACGGAAAGCTTGAATTCCACGGCAGCGCGGAGCGCTTCAAAAACCACTATGCGTTCAAAGAACTGCTGGACGTCTGCTATAACAAAGAGTGGATTCTTTACTGCAAGAAACCTTTTGGCGGAGCAGAATCGGTGATCCGATATCTAGGGAAGTATACCCATCGGATTGCGATCAGCAACTATCGTATTAAAAGCATGACGGACAGCACGGTTACCTTTACTGCCAAAGATTACAAAAACCAGGGACAATGGAAAGAAGTCACCATCACCGGAGAAGAATTCATTCGCCGGTTCCTGATGCATATACCTCCAAAACGTTTCGTCAGGATACGGCATTATGGCCTTTTGTCATCACGTAACAAGAATAAAAAAATAACCTTGTGCCGAAACCTACTGGGCTGCAATAAATATATAGCACAGCTAAAAGATCTTGATGCGCCTGCGATTATTAAGCTGCTCTATGGTAAAGATGTTTGCAGGTGCTCATTATGTGGCGGAGCCATCATCCAGTTAACATCGGTTCAATGCCGTATAAAACCAAAACCGCACTTACTGTGTTGAAAGCCCTTAATTGAATATTTTTAAAAAGCTTCCTATGGAGGCTTATTTGTGTTGCGCTGAAAACGACTTTTTATGCTTACAATGTCTTTTTCATCCAATACATGCTATACTCATTGATAAGGAGCACAGGGATTGAATTCCCATATACACTGGTTACCCAGACGCGTCTTGTTCAACCAGGAAAAATCGAAATTGATGCAAACGAAAGAGCGGTTATCAAATAACTCAAGACTGCTTTTTCGTTTGCACCACCTTCGATTCTTTCCTTAACGATTTGTCAACATGTTCAAAGGAGTATCATTGATGCTCCTTTTTTTATTGCCAAATAATGGCGCCGATTAAATATAATAAAGGAAAAAATGTCCCGTAGCGCACAAACGGATATTAATCCCGTTATACATTTTGAAAATAAATTGGGAAGGGGGTCTTTCGTTGAATCTGGAAGAACAATATGACCGGATTTATAAATATCTGTATTTCCATCTTCATAACCAACATACAGCCGAAGACCTGACACAGGAGACCTTCCTACGATTTTTGAGTAGCAGGACTTATCAGGATGAAAACCGGCAGTTACAGTATCTGTATACGATTGCACGCAATCTGTGCAGTCAGTATTACAGAGACAGAATGATTATTTTCAGTTTTGATGAAGTGTTGGATAGTCCGATGCCCGAGAATTTTGAGCAGTCGTTGGTGGAACGTATCAGCCTGGCAGATGCCCTGAAGAAGCTTTCGCAGGAGGAGCGGGAAATGCTGTTTCTGAGGTGTGTCAATGATGTACCCGTATCTGTGATTAGCGGTTTGTATCATATCTCAAGGTTTGCTGCTTACAGAAGGTTGAAAAAAATCTTGAAAAAGATAATGGATGAAATGGAAGAGGAGGGAGAGGATGGATAAAGACAGGCTGATCAAACAGCTGAAAGAAATCTGCAAGGCTCCGGAACCGAAAGAGAAAAATGTTTTCTTTCAGAGACTAAAGGAGAGGGGTATGATATCAAGAAGGCCAGTTATCATAAATCATGAAGAATTTCTCCTTAGACAGTTTTTTTATATAGGAAAATGGATATGGCTTTTGTCGGCTGTTCTGTTATTATTTATTTTAAGGATTTGTTACGGTAACACAGGAAATTATCCATTTGCCTTGACTCCTCTTTTGTCGGCAGGGATTTTTGTGGAGATCGAAAGATCATATCGATGGAAGATGGCTGAACTGGAGTATACCGCCAGGTTTTCCTTAAGAAGCGTAGTGCTTGCAAGGATGTTTCTGGTTGGAGCTGTGGAGACAGTAGGGCTCCTGGTTGTTATATGGGTGGTCCGCCTTTGGTTTCCCTATTCCTTGATTAGAGTTTTTCTTTACATGATGGTACCATATCTTACCGCCTCACTATTGGGCTCATTGTATGAGAGGAGGCACAGACTGGACAATGCTTTGGGAAGTATAATCATCTGCCTTTTATCATCCCTCTTTTTTGCAGTGGCACCTTATTTTTTAAGTAGTTTATATGGGGAGGGACTTATGGTCATCTGGGTGGTGGCGTTTATCCTGCTTGTATTAAGTCTTAGTTCCAGTATGTATAGATGGATTTGTGAGATGGAGGAACCGGTATGGAGCTTGTAGCAGACAGAATCACCAAACAGTATAAGAATAAGATTGCAGTTGACCGGATGTCATTTACCCTGACTAAAGGAGTAACAGGACTTCTGGGTGCAAACGGAGCAGGAAAGACAACACTGATGCGACTGCTTTGTGGAATTCTCGTCCCTGACAGCGGAACGGTATCCTGTGACGGTATGAGTGTTGGAACAGAGGAATACCGAGATATTCTGGGATATTTGCCGCAGGACTTTGGTTTTTATCCGGAATTTTCCGGAAAGGATTTCCTTCTCTATATGTCCGCTGTAAAAGGACTCACAAAAAATGATGCTGTCCGAAAAACAAAGGAACTGATTGAGCTGGTTGGGCTGGGAGATTATGCCAGAAAAAAGGTGCGCACTTATTCCGGAGGGATGAAGCAGAGACTTGGGATTGCACAGGCACTTCTAAATGATCCTCAGATCCTTATTATGGATGAACCGACGGCAGGCCTGGACCCACAGGAGAGAATCCGGTTCCGTGAATTAATCTCGGGATTAGGACAGGAGAAAATCGTGCTGCTATCAACGCATATCGTATCGGATCTGGAACATATCGCGAACAGGGTGATGATTATAAAAGATGGACAATTGCTTTGGCAGGGTAATTGGCCTGCCGGTGGAGAAGATCTGGAGTCTTTCTATATTTCAAAGATCGGTGAAAAGAGGTGAGGGGTGGTGTTACTAATAACCTTGTATCGGTACGAACTGAAAAAACTATTCTGTACTAAAGTAAATATGATTGCGTTGGCAGGAACGATTATTATGATTGTGTTTCTGGTGATATCTTCCATCTCAGAGTTCCAGCCGGTATCTCGGGAAGTTGCAAAAGAACTGGATGGCAGGGCTGTTGACGGACAGCTGATTGAAGAATTAAAGCCTGCAATGAAATTTGAGAATGGATCAACAGTTTTAGAGATTAATGCGGAGTATGAAAAATATGTGCCGATTATGGATGTGATCACTTCTGTGACTGGTTATGATATGGATCTTACCCAGCTTAAAGGAGCAGGTTTTTATAAACTTCGTGATCAGGAACTCAATCAGCAAATTGAAAAACAGAGACTTTCAGAACGAGAAAAAGAATTCTGGCGCAGCCAGGAGGAGCAGGTTTCTAAGCCCTTTATTTACCACTATCACAGCGGCCCTGCATACCTGCTTAAATCCTTCCAGGCACTTGGTTTTTTTATTCTGCTTTTGTCTGCTGTCGGACTATCAGGTGTTTATGCAAGAGAAACAGCTGATAATATGAACCAGCTTTTACTTTGCAGCCGTTATGGGAAGAAAGAACTATATCTGATCAAATTCGGGGCTGGCATGACATGGATTCTGGCAGTGGCAATGCTTGTGGTTCTTGCTATTTTTTTTCCTTTTTCCTTTGTATATGGGATGGAAGGAATGGAAGAGATGCTACAGTTGGTGAAACCATTGTCCATGCTTCCATATACTCTCGGCCATATGCTGTCTTTGTATATGGGGATTTATTTTTTGACCGCAGTTCTTTATGCCTCTGTTACTATGCTGCTGTCTGTACTCACACAGAATCATCTTGCTGTGACCTGCGGACTGCTGGGATATCTGCTGCTTGATCTGTTTGCGGAGTTCCCGGATAAATTTAGAGTGTTGCAGAGGATATGGCTTCTCAGACCGAATGCAGTTCTGATGAACACAGGTTTTTCCAACTACCGGTTGATACATCTGGCAGGAAAATTGTTTATGAACTATCAGGCAGCTCCGGTAATTTATGCTGTGATCAGTATTACAGTGCTGTTGCTTGGAAGGATTAAATATTATAGGCTTCAGGTTGGTAATTGATGAAAACTGCTTTTATATTATTAGTGGGCTATATTTGCTATTTTAAGGAGTAGATTATAATGAGACTAATTGATGCAGATGAATTAAAACGAAACATCTCAAAAACAATAATTGATTTATCTAGTAACTGTAAAGATCGAAATCTTTTAGATTTAGGAGAAGTGGAAACATTAATAGATAAGGCTCCTGCTATTGTTCAATGGACATTAGTAACAAGAGGTTTACCAACAATTATTCTGATACATGAAGATGATGAAGGGAGAAGTTTTGAGAGTGATGTCTGCATAGTTACTACAAAGGATAAATTAGTAACATGTGCAAGGTATTGCCATGATGAGCATTTTGAAACAGAAGAGATGACATCTGATTTTTGGCTGGAAGAAGTGACTGATCGTGTTCTAGACGTTATTGCTTGGATGTCTTTACCAGAACCATATAAAGAGAATGAGACTTAAAGATTATTGAGATACAAAAGATTGTAGTTATTTCCTGCTTGCTTTTGATTTCACCCCTTCAGAGTCAAGCCCTGATTAGTCTTTAGTCAAGTCATCAAAAAAATGAATACGGCTTATTCATTGGCTCTGAGAGGGATAATAATACATTCGAGTCCCATCACCTCGATTATGATAAGGGAATAACTACAATAAGTCATTTTCGGGGTTGTTTTTTTACATATGTTAATAAAATAAAGGTTTCCATAAATTTTTATATGCATGATATAATCAAGATGTAAAACATATACAAAAAGTAAATCTCTATCCGAAATATGAGATTTAAAAAGCGGAGATTCTCTATCGACTTACAGGGCAACACGGTGGATAGAAATCGTATGTCTCCCCATGCCGACGGCCATGTTTTCGAGGTGACAAATGGTTCTGTCCTTACGATAAAGGACAGCAAAGCCCGTGCTTTTAAGGTCAAAGGGGTAAAGGGTAAGCTAAAATTCAAGAAGATCAGTGGTAACAAGAAAATCAAGATCGCCTCTAACGGTAAAGTCATAGTGAAAAAGGGACTCAAGAAAAGCCGGACTTATTCTGTGAAGGTGAAGGTAACTGCTAAAGGAGACGCGAATTACAAAGAAAACACTAAAAAGGTGAAGCTGAAGATTAAAGTGAAATAACATCATTCGTTAATCTTTTTACTACGAGAACAATATTCTTTCATCCCCCTGAGAGTCTTAATATAGGCTCTCAGGGGTCTTTTTTACTGCTTTAATATTATTTTAATTAGATTTTACATACATTTCAAATAGAGAGAACCTTATTTTTACTTTCCTTAAGTAGAATGGGATAATATTAGGTCTACTTAATGGGAGGAATCATATGGATATCTTATCTATTTTACAACTATTCGGAGGAATCGGACTGTTTCTTTTTGGAATGAGCCTGATGGGTTCCTCCTTGGAATTGCTGGCAGGTGGAAGCCTGCAGAAGATATTAGAAACATTAACCACCAGCAAAAAGAAGGGGGTCGGTGAAGTAAAAGGATGGGCTTTGGGCACAGCTGTCACAGCAATCATCCAAAGTTCCGCCGCCACCACGATTATGCTTATTGGGTTTGTCAATGCCGGAATCATGAAATTAGGGCAAGCGATACCTGTGGTATTCGGAGCAAATGTGGGTAGTACGGCAACTGCCCAGATTTTAAGACTGGGAGATATCGGATCAGACAATCTGTTTTTAAAACTTTTAAAACCGTCTTCCTTTGCCCCTATGCTGGTTGGTGTAGGCGCATTTATTATATTATTCGGCAAGAAAAAGCGAATGAAGGACATCGCCGGAATTTTGATCGGGTTAGGAGTCCTCTTCTATGGAATGACTTTGATGGAGCAGGTTTTCGCACCACTTAAGGAATCTCCTGCTTTTCAGAAGTTCTTTCTCTCATTTGAGAACCCTCTTCTTGGAATTGCGGCAGGACTGATCATCACAGCAATCATCCAGAGTTCCAGTGCTTCTGTCGGTATCCTGCAGGCCTTATCAGCCACTGGTGCTGTTACCTACGCGACAGCGATTCCAATTATCATCGGTCAGAATCTGGGGAAATGCATGACCATTTTGCTTGGATCCTTGGGTGTAAATAAAAATGCAAAACGAGTGTCCCTTAGCTATCTGCTCTTTAATATTTTTGGCGCTGTTTTCTTCTTCATCGTCATATATGGCTTATATTATACTGTGGGTTTACCCTTCTTTTCACACACGGTTAACCGAGGAGATATCGCCAATATCCATCTTGGTTTTAATCTGGTCACAAGTTTTGTATTAATGCCGTTTTCTAATTATATGGCCGATCTTACCGGACGGATTATTGGAGAGGAGCCTATGGATGAGGAGGAAAAGGAATTTTTGAAGCTGGACGACAGGCTCTTACAGACACCGGCCATCGCCCTGGAGCAGTGCCGTATACTTATGGAACAGATGGTAGACCGGGTTGAAACCAATTTCAGAATCTCTACGAATATGATCCGCCACTATGACGAAAGTTCATTTGAACGACTTGATATCAATGAGCATTTTGCGGATCGCTGTGAAACGGAGCTCACTTCCTACATTATAAGGATAAACCGGGCAGGCCTCTCTGAGGATGCGAAATTCATGCTCTCGGAAATCCTAAATTCCATTGGCGATGTGGAACGAATCGGGGACTACTGTATGAATATAGCCTATATAGCCAGAGATATGAATCATAATAGGATTAATTTCTCACAGGAAGGGATGAGGGAACTGGATTTAATGATGAGGGCAGCCCAGGAGATACTTTCTAATCTAATCACCTCATTTCGAACCAGAGACCGCCTTCTGGTCATAAAAACGGAACCCTTATCTGATGTCATCGAACAGATGAGTGCTGTTATGAAAGATCATCATATATTAAGGCTTCAGGAAGGAATCTGTAATGCACATAGCGGGGCAGCCTTTTTCGACCTGACCAACAGTTTCGAACGAATCAGTGCCCATGCAGGCAATGTGGCTCTCCATATCATCAAACGAATGGAAGCAAACCGGAGTTTTGATGAGATGCACGGTAACACCCAGAATATAACGGGCGATGACTATGTCCGGATCATTGAAGATTACGAGAATCTTTATCTTTTCCCTGTGAAATCAGGCTTTGATATGGTAGTATGAAATAACAGTGGCACAAGAGATGTCGGAGGTGACCAGGATGCAGACAATATATATCGTAGAGGATGATGCGAATATCCGGGAAATAGAAACCTATGCCCTAACAAAAAATGGATTCCTGACGAGAGGTTTTGAGATGGCAGTACCCTTCTACCAGGCCTTAGAGCAGGTACTGCCTGATCTTATCCTTCTGGATATTATGCTTCCGGACGAGGATGGGATGGAGGTATTAAAGAATCTGAGAACTGCATCTACAACCAGAGATATCCCCGTTATCATAATTACGGCTAAGTCCTCTGAGATTGATACGGTCAAAGCCCTTGACGGAGGTGCAGATGACTATATCATCAAACCCTTTGGAGTGATGGAGTTAGTTTCCAGAGTACGGGCTTTACTGAGAAGAAGTGGCAAGAGAGAGGAAGGAGAAACGATAAAACAAGGTGACATTCTTCTTGATCCTGCTAAGAGGATCTGTTTAATAAAAGATCAGGAAATCGATCTCACCTATAAAGAATATGAACTCCTTCACTATCTTATGATAAATGCAGGTATTGTGATGAAAAGACCTATTCTGATGGATAAGATATGGGGGATAGACTTTGAGGGAGAATCCCGGACTCTTGACGCGCATATTAAATCTCTTAGGAAGAAGCTGGGGGAAGAGGGCTCTCATATTAAAACTGTCAGGAATGTGGGGTACATTTTATCATGAAAAAATACATCAATAGAAGAATAATGATTATTGCATCTGCCGCCATACTTATGACGGCAGTTTTCTGTATTTTTGCCTGTTATCGGGTATTTCGGGAAGAAGTCAAAGAAAATTTAAGGATATGCACCAGACTTCTTTCTGATAGGGAAAACATCCAGGACGAGGCAGTTTTATCCAAGTATGCCTCCGAGCTTTACAACGATAATATCCGGCTGACCCTGATCAGTAAAGACGGGGATGTAGTATTTGATAATGTTGCCAGGGTTGAGGGCTTAGATAACCATCTAAACCGGGAAGAAATCGAAAAAGCAATCGAGAACGGGGAGGGCTATTCTGTCCGTCGGTCCGCCACCATCAACCGGACGAATTATTATTATGCAGTGCGCCTGGAGAATGGGAGTATTCTCCGTACCGCCAGAGAATCTCATAGTATCATTAATATATTCTGGAATGCGGTGCCTGTAATTCTGGTTGTAATCCTGATCCTTCTTGTGGTCTGCTACTTTAGCAGCCGTGCACTGACAACTCATCTTCTTGCGCCTGTGGAAGCAATCGCTTCCAACATGGATCATCCTGAGACAATACACACCTACGCAGAACTGGAACCCATCATCGAACATATCCGGAATCAACATAATGATATCCTGGATCATGCAAATATGCGCCAGGAGTTTACCGCAAATGTATCCCATGAGCTGAAAACCCCTTTGACCTCAATCTCAGGCTATGCAGAACTAATTGAAAACGGCCTGGCGGGTGAGGAAGATACACAGAAGTTTGCAGGGGAGATTCATAAAAATGCAGACAGACTGCTTACCTTGATCAACGATATCCTTAGACTATCTGAATTCGATGTTCTGAAAGAATCAGATTTTGAAACTGAGGAAGTGGATTTGTACGATATTGCAGGAGCCTGCCTGGATATGCTGGAGTTCAAAGCCCGTGAGCATGATATTTCCATCCATCTGGAGGGGGAGAAAACTCTCGTCACGGCAAACAGAAACATGATGGAGGAAGTAATATACAATTTATGTGATAACGCTATCCGATATAACAGACCGGGCGGATACATTCGTGTATATGCCAGCAATCATATGCTTAAGGTATCCGATAATGGAATCGGTATCCCTCCGGAGTATCAAAGCAGGGTGTTCGAACGGTTCTTCCGTGTAGATAAAAGCCGCTCAAAGAGAACCGGTGGAACCGGTCTGGGACTGGCGATTGTAAAGCATATCGTGACTCTCCATGGTGCAGAACTATCCCTTGAAAGCACACCGGAGAAGGGCACAACGATAATGATACAATTCCCGGATAAATGAAAGACATTTTTATGAGGTTTTTATGAGGATTAGCCGAAAAATATTGAGATAATCAATTCTTATGATATAATATTTATTATAAAACCATTGGTATAAGTATCCGTCTTTTTGTTAACTATTCAGGCAAGTTTTATTTTTATTATTATTGGTCTGTAATAAAACAAAAAAGATTTGCATTTACTATTTGATAGAAGCACAGTATTCCATAAGTAATTAACAGTAAGGAGAGTCAGGAATAATCGAATGGAAAATAATAAAATTTATGTGACTAAGGCAATCTTGCCAACTATAGAAGAATATATCGCCGAAATTACTCCGCTATGGGAATCCCACTGGCTGACTAATATGGGACCTAAACATCAGGAACTCCAGGAGAATCTGGCACAGTATCTTGATGTCGGCAACATCGATCTTCTGACCAATGGACATATGGCACTGGAACTGACGCTGCAGGCTATGAATCTGCAGGGTGAGGTAATCACAACTCCCTTTACCTTTGCTTCGACTACCCATGCAATCGTCCGCAATAATTTAGAACCGGTCTTTTGTGACATTAAAGCGGATGATTTCACGATTGATCCGGACAAGATCGAAAATCTGATTACAGATCGTACCTCTGCAATTATGCCGGTTGACGTATACGGCAATGTCTGCAATATAGAAGCCATTGACCGGATTGCGAGGAAATATGAACTGAAAGTAATCTATGATGATGCCCATGCTTTCGGAGTGAAATACAAAGGCAGAGGAATCGGGAATTACGGTGATGCTTCATGTTTCAGCTTTCATGCGACAAAAGTTTTCAATACCATCGAGGGAGGAGCGGTAACCTTTAAAGATCCGTCCCTGCAGAATATCATGTATGAACTGAAGAATTTCGGTATTCACGGGCCGGAAGAGGTAAGTGCCGTGGGTGCAAACGCCAAGATGAATGAGTTCTGCGCAGCCATGGGTCTCTGTAATCTCCGCCATATGGATGAGATCGTTCTGAAAAGGAAGGCAGTGGTGGAACATTACAGGGAGAGGCTGTCTGATGTGGAAGGACTTCAGCTGAATGTCATTCAGAAGGATGTGGAATCTAACTACGCTTATTTTCCTATCGTGGTTGATGAGAAAGCATTTGGCTCCAGCCGGGAAGAAGTGATGCAGTATCTTGAAAAACATGATGTGATGGTTAGGAAATATTTTTACCCCCTTACGAGCAGTTATAGTGCATTTCACAGGAAGTACGATGTTAATAAGACGCCGGTAGCACTTCATATAAGTAAGAGGATTCTTACTCTTCCCATTTATCCGGATCTTTCAATCGAAGACGTGAATCGGATTTGTGATCTTATCTTGAGATGCAGGTCGGTTTATTAGCAACATGAGGGGAAAACGATGGATAGTGCATATATAACAATCTGTGGCAAAAGGCTAAGAAAACTTGGCTCGAAAGGCAAAGCGTCCAAAAGCCTCCGGGATAAGCAGCATGTCTTTATCATAGGATCAAAGGGAATTCCCGCACAGTATGGCGGGTTTGAAACTTTTGTGGAGAAACTGGTGGAATACCAGACGGATAAAGACATCCTGTATCATGTTGCGAGAATGGCAGATGACGAGAATCGATATGAATACAACGGTGCCATCTGCTTTGATGTCAAAGTACCCGACATAGGCCCGGGAAAAGCGATTTACTACGATGTTGCTGCCCTGGATAAGTGCATTAAATACTGCCGCCGTATGCGACTTAGAAAACCACCGGTTTTTTATATCCTGGCATGCCGGATTGGCCCTTTTATTGGATTTTTCAAAAGAAAGATACGTCAATTGGGGGGAATTCTTCTGATTAATCCTGACGGACATGAGTGGAAGCGTTCCAAATGGTCGCTGCCTGTCAGAAGATACTGGAAGGTCTCGGAGAAATTAATGGTTAGATCTGCAGATCTTTTGGTCTGTGACAGTAAAAAGATTGAAGAGTATATCTGGGAGGATTACTGGAAATACAAGCCCAAAACGACATATCTTTCCTACGGATGTGACAGCGCACCGTCATGTCTCCCGGATGATTCAGACCAGTTTCTTGGCTGGCTAAGTGAAAAGGGACTTTCCGCCGGAGAGTATTATCTGGTGGTCGGTCGACTAGTCCCTGAAAACAATGTGGAAACCATTGTACATGAATTCATGCAGTCTGGTACTTCTAAAAAACTGGCTCTTATCACTACAAAAGAAGAGAAACTTTACAGAAAACTCGACGAAAAGCTTG
The DNA here is from genome assembly GCA_045226235.1 of Anaerobutyricum sp. Lineage (GTDB taxonomy): Bacteria > Bacillota > Clostridia > Lachnospirales > Lachnospiraceae > Anaerobutyricum. Next base: position 2,216 of record JBGVCE010000242.1, on the reverse strand, counting down.
GATTCTCCAAGGATAAAAGAATCTGTTTTACGGGACCTGTTTATGATCAGGAACTACTTAAGAAAATACGTGAAAAGGCATATGCCTATCTGCATGGTCACTCCGTTGGAGGAACCAACCCCAGTCTTCTGGAAGCTCTGGGAAGTACGAAGCTTAATCTTCTCTTTGACGTCGGTTTCAACCGGGAAGTAGGGGAGGATGCAGCTCTCTACTGGACCTGCGAAGAAGGTTCTCTTTTAGGGCTGATTGAAACAGCGGATCAGATGAGTGACCAGCAGATTAATGACTATGGTCTTCTTGCAAAAAGGAGAATTGAAAATTCCTACCGATGGGAGTCCATTGTAAACCAGTATCAGGAACTCTTTCATAGAGAAAGCGATGCTCTCGGAAAGGTTAAAAAATGAGTATTTCTATAATAATTCCAGTGCATAACAGTGAGAAATATCTGAAAGAATGTGTGGACTCTGTACTTCAGGGGCTGAACTGTGAAGATGAGGTTATTCTGGTGGAGAATGGTTCTTCGGACAGTTCTTGGGAGATTTGTTGCGACTATAAAGATACATATCCCTGTGTCCGGGCAGCGCAGTTAAAAACAGCAGGAGTATCCAGGGCCAGAAACTATGGAATCAAACTTGTGAAAGGTGACTGGATTATCTTTCTTGATTCTGATGATATCCTGGATCCGGGTTTGCTTCCGACAGCCCATAAGCTGGATATAGAAGCGGATATCATCCTATGTGATTATCACTATCTGGACGAAGAGTCAGCAGGAGACCAGAATGATCTCTCTGATTTAAGAAAAGTGAGTCCGGACCTACTCAGACGAGCAGTCCTTCAATATGCAAAATACAAGAAACAGATCAGTCAGGCTGCGAACCTTGATTATGTTACCATATGGAGCTGCTGTGCGAAATTAATCCGACGAGAGTTCCTGACTAGGAACCGAATCCGTTTTCCTGAGAAATTATGTCTCAGTGAAGATACCGCTTTTTCCTTGCAGTTGTACTGTAATGCTGAAAAAGTCTATTACATTAGGCAAAACGCCTTCTTTTACAGGCAGACACCTTCTTCTGCTTCCAGAGTCCATCATCCGAAACTGTTGGAGAATAATCAATACCTGAGGAGATGGACATATCAATATGTCACGAAAAAGGGTCTGTATGGGGAACTGAAGGGTGAGTTGTCTGTCTTTTTAGTTAGAAAATTAATTGATGAATGTCTTTATATAATTTATTCTGACACAGATAAACATTTCGGAATTCGGTATATTCGAAGGAATGCTTCGGAACCTTACATGACCCGGGCACTGAGGAGAGTTGGTTATCGATATCTGATTGCGGGAAAAAGAAACTGTTTGAAGCATTGGCCTGTCCTATGGGCTTTGAAAAGAAATCTGTACAGGCCGTTGTTGATTATTAGGTTTATGGTTAGACAGAAATGGTGATAAGTAAAAAGTATGTATTCCTGTTAGTCAATTTTGTAATGATGGCTGGAATCATGTTTAGTGTAACAGATTCTTATCTGGCTCCTTTTGGAAACAAGTTCAAATATGTATTTATACTGTATTGTTTAGTGGATGTCATTTCTCGTAAAAAATGGCTCTGTAGATGGAACCTTGTAGTTGTGTTTTCACTATTGATTCTGTATGTCCTGGCCTGGGGCTTTATCTTCAAAAATCCTATAGTAGCTGTACAAATTGCTGCCCACAGGAAAACTATGCTGATCTATCTGGCGATACTGATTCCATGTACTCTGGAAGTAATCCATTATCAATGTATCGAAGAATACACAGTATCATCAGGAGCATCTTTGGTCTTGGTCCTCATAATACAGGTCATAACCCATAGGAATGAAATGATTTTTAACCCGTATTTTGCTGTGAAATCTTTTTTGTCACACGATATGGTCAGATCATCTTTTGGTTATCTGGATACTAATTTTGTCGGCAACACTTGTTTCCTTGTATTGAGCATTCTTTTTATGGTGTATATTTTTCATATGGGTAATCCCTTATTACATTCCCGGATAAGGATTTTAGTGGTCCTTATGGGACTCATCATTTTCTATATCATGCTCAACACTTCTTCAAGAACACCAACGATTTGTCTGGTAGTTTTTGTTGGAAGTGCTGCTGTGATAAGATTGTTGGAAAATGTACATCTTACACCTGCTTCCATTCAGACATTGAAGAAATATATAGTGATTGGCATACCTAT
>JBGVCE010000241.1:0-2546 GCA_045226235.1 Anaerobutyricum sp. | reverse complement strand
CCGGCTGGTTAATTATGAAAAGAATGCGGAGATGCTTCAGAACTGCCCGCATATCAGAGTGCACGATCTGGCTTTAACCTTCCGCAGTCTGGTAAGTTTTGATGAAACTGCTGTCACTTCAGCTCTGGTCAACAATGATCAGATGGAGGAATGGGGAGTAAGCCGGTCTGACCTCTTGCTGGATGCTCAAAAAAACAGCAGAAAGCTCTTCCCGCCGGTAATTTACCCCATGTATCAGTTGTTGGAAGGTGGAGACCAAGAAGAACCGGAAGAGGAACCCTGTATGTATGTGGCTACGAACCGACAGATGCTTTTTGGTGCGGTGGCTTTGCTCTACCAGGATGTTCTGGAGGAATTCGGGGAAAAGACGGGAGGAAACTTCTACGTTATGCCCAGCAGTGTTCATGAAGTGATACTGGTGCCCGACAGGGATGGATTTGATCCCCAGATGCTGTGTTCCATGGTTAGGGAAGTCAATGAAACGGTGGTAAGCGAAGATGAAGTATTGTCGGATTCTGTCTACTATTATGACTGTGATCTGCACAAACTTATTCACCACCATGAATTCGTGAAGGACAACCCGTAATAATTAAGGAAAATATACAGAAGAATATTATGAGAATGGAGATTGGAAGGCTTGCTACTTGCAGACCTTCCAATGTCTTGTTATACTATAGTTTACTGTTAATCGATTTTGCCCTGCAGGAGAAGGAAGAATGCGAATATATTTGGTACGTCACGGAGAGACGGAAATGAACACAAAGGGATGCTATTACGGAATTACAGATGCTCCCCTTACAGAGAAGGGCAGGCAGCAGGCCATTCTGCTTGGCAGACATTTTCAGGAGTTAGACTGGGACCGGGTGCTGGTAAGTCCTTTGTCCAGAGCCAGAGAGACGGCTCTTCTGGCTGCGGGCCGCCGGGAGGATTCCTTTGAGCTGGAGGAACGTCTTAAGGAACAGAATTTCGGGATTTTTGAAGGAAAGACATACCAGGAATTATGCGGGGAATATCCAGAGGAAATGAGACGGTGGAATGAAGATTTCTCCCACTATCAGATACCTGGAGGTGAGAGCTTCCAGCAGGTCAGAGATCGGGTGGAAGACTGGGTTCGTTCTCTTCCGGAAGGACCTGGACAGATGCTGGTGGTAGCCCACAAGGGGACTTTGGGACATATCCTGGCATCCATGCTTGGTCTGCCTCTGGAGGGCTATTGGAATTTTGTTTTCGACCAGGGATGTTATAGCATGGTAGATCTGGAAGATGGGTATGCCATCCTTCGGAAACTAAACCAAAGTGTATAGTAATATAGAATAATGTAGAGGTTAAAGTGGGTGCAACCATGGATTTGTTTGAATATATGAGTATGGAACGAAGGAAAACAGAATCTCCTCTGGCGATGCGGATGCGGCCCAGAGTCCTGGATGAGGTGGTGGGACAGCAGCATATCATCGGCAAAAACCGTCTTCTCTATCGCGCGATTAAAGCTGACCAGATCAGTTCTCTGATCTTTTACGGGCCACCGGGGACCGGCAAGACCACCCTGGCGAAGGTGATTGCCAATACCACCAGCGCCAGTTTTGTCCAGATGAATGCCACCACTTCCGGTAAGAAGGATATGGAGCAGGCAGTGGCTCAGGCCAAAGATACCTATGGTATGTACGGTAAGAAGACCATCCTGTTTATCGATGAGATACATCGTTTTAACAAGGCTCAGCAGGATTATCTCCTTCCTTTCGTGGAGGATGGAACCGTCATCCTGATCGGAGCCACTACAGAAAATCCATATTTTGAGGTGAACGGGGCTTTATTATCCCGCTCCAAGATTTTTAAGCTGGAGCCCCTTTCCCAGGAGGATATCCTGTCTTTGATCGAGATTGCGGTCCATGACGAAGAGCGGGGTATGGGTTCCTATGGAGCGGAGATTACAGAAGAGGCAGCCCGGTTCATCGCCGAGATGGCAGGAGGAGATGCCCGTAATGCCTTAAATGCGGTGGAGCTGGGGATTCTTACAACCGAGCCCTCGGAGGACGGAAGAATATGGATAGATCTGGAAGTGGCCCAGGAATGTATTCAAAGAAAAGCCATCCGCTATGATAAGACAGGCGATAACCATTATGACATTATCTCTGCTTTTATCAAAAGTATGCGGGGAACGGACCCCGATGCGGCGGTTTTTTATCTTGCCAGAATGCTGGAGGCCGGCGAGGATCCGAAATTTATCGCCCGAAGGATTATGATCTGTGCTTCGGAGGACGTGGGTAATGCAGATCCACAGGCGCTGCCCGTGGCAGTATCCGCCTCCCTGGCGGTAGAAAGGATCGGTCTCCCGGAAGCAAGGATTATCCTGGCCCAGGCTGCCACCTATGTGGCAAGTGCCCCTAAGAGTAACGCGGCAGTAACTGCCATCGATAAAGCCATGTCCATGGTAAGAGACCGGGAAACCGGTCAGGTTCCTCCTTACCTGAGGGATGCCCATTATGGCGGGGCCAGGAATCTTGGTCATGGAATCGGTTATAAATATGCCCATGATTACCCGGAACATT
>JBGVCE010000240.1:0-3635 GCA_045226235.1 Anaerobutyricum sp. | reverse complement strand
CACGGAGGAGTTTGAGACATTAAATGGATTCCTCATAAACGAGATCGGCCATCTGCCGGAAATGGGAGAAGAAGTTAAAGTTCATTTCAAGGGTTATGTTTTCCGCACAAAAGAGCAGAAAGACAAGATCCTCCGCATGATACATATCAAAAAAGAAGAGGTTGAAGAAGAGAAACATGAAGATTGAGAAAGCAGATAAGATGAAAGGCTTTGAAGCCGGCATCTTTACCATATTAAATGAGAAAAAAATGGAGGTGGAGCGGACCGGAAGAAAGATCTATAATTTTTCCATCGGTACGCCGGATTTTGAACCGTTTCCCCATATTATGAAGACAGTGTCGGATGCCTGTCTCAAACCAGAAAACTACAAGTATTCCATCACAGACATGGAGGAACTGGTTGAAGCTGTACAGTATCGCTATCATAAGAGATATGGGGTGGATCTCCAAAAAGATGAGATCATGTCAATCTACGGGTCCCAGGAAGGAATGACTCACATCCTGCAGCCCCTGATTAATCCAGGAGATATTGTGTTACTGCCCAATCCTGGCTACCCTATCTTCTCCATGGGGGCATATCTGGCTCAGGCAGATCAATGGTATTATCCCCTTACTCCGGATAAAGATTATCTCCCGGATTTTGAGGCGATACCGGAGGAAATCAAAAAATCTGCTAAGGTCATGGTAGTGTCTTATCCCGCAAATCCTCTGTGTGTGACGGCTCCCGATTCTTTCTATGAAGAATTGATTGCCTTTGCAAAAGAAAATGAGATCATCATCATTCATGATAATGCTTATTCTGATATCGTGTATGATGGAAGACCGGGAAAATCTTTCCTCTCGTTCCCCGGAGCTAAGGAAGTGGGAGTAGAATTCTATTCTCTGTCCAAATCATTTAATTACACCGGAGCCCGTATGTCATTTGTGGTTGGTAATTCTGATATCGTGGATCTCTTTAAAACATTTCGTTCCCAGATTGACTATGGGATTTTCTATCCGATCCAGATGGGTGCCATCGATGCTCTGACGGGTGACTATGATTTGGAAATCCGTCAGCAGTGCGCCGAATACGAGCGCAGGAGGGATGCCCTCTGCGACGGATTAACCGAGATCGGCTGGCACATACCTAAGAGCCAGGGAACCATGTTCGCATGGGGACCAATTCCGGATGGTTATGATGATTCCAACAGCTTCGTCCTTGATCTGATTGAGAAAACAGGTGTGATCTGCACACCAGGAAGCAGCTTCGGAAGTCTTGGAGAGGGTTATGTACGCTTTGCCCTGGTACTTCCGCCGGAGGAGATCGCGGAGGCGGTGAAAGCCGTGAAAGAAAGCGGAATCCTCTCAAAATAATCGTTTACCTTAGATTTCTGGTATGATATAATATATGAGATTTTCTGTAGATTCAGAAAATAAATAATTAGAGTGAGGAGAGTCAACATGTCAGGACATTCAAAATTTGCAAACATTAAACATAAAAAAGAAAAAAATGATGCAGCAAAGGGTAAGATCTTTACCGTTATCGGACGTGAGATTGCCGTTGCGGTAAAAGAAGGTGGAGCTGATCCTGCTAACAACAGCAAGCTGCGTGATGTTATCGCCAAGGCCAAAGCCAACAATATGCCCAATGATACGATTGAACGTGGAATCAAGAAAGCTGCCGGAGATGCCAACTCCGTTAACTATGTCCAGAATACCTATGAAGGTTATGGGCCAAGCGGTACGGCAGTGATCGTAGAGACCCTTACGGATAACAAAAACCGTACGGCAGCTAATGTGCGTGCCGCATTCTCCAAAGGAAAAGGAAACATCGGTACCAGTGGATGTGTATCCTTCATGTTCCAGAAGAAAGGACAGATTATCATCTCTAAGGAAGAGTATGAGACTGACCCGGATGAGTTCATGATGATTGCCCTGGATCTGGGAGCCGAGGATTTTGTGGAAGAGGACGACAGCTACGAAATCATGACGGATCCTGATGTCTTCAGTGAAGTCAGAGAAGGCCTGGAGAAGGAAGGCGTACCTATGGCATCCGCGGAAGTAACCATGATCCCGGATACCTATGTTACCCTGTCCGATCCGGATGATATCAAAAATATGAATCGTATCCTGGATCTCCTGGAAGGAGATGATGATGTACAGGCTGTATATCATAACTGGGAAGAAGAGGATGAGTAAGGCGAGTGTAGTATGATTTCTCTATCTTAGGGAATCAGAGATTTCTTAGGATAGTAAGAGAAAGGAGGTATTCATCATGTATGGATATGGATACGGAATGGGATATGGTTATGGCTATGGTTACAGCTGGACTTATCTTCTCGTAATTATCGGTCTGATTATCTCCCTGGCTGCTTCAGGCATGGTTAGGAGCACCTACAGTAAATATGCCAAGGTAAGAAGTAAGAACGGGATTACAGCTGCTCAGGCAGCTCAGACCATTCTTCAGGGAGCCGGAATCTATGATGTAAGCATTCAGCATATCTCAGGTAACCTGACAGATAATTATAATCCAACTACAAAAGTTTTGAATCTTTCAGATTCCACCTACGGCTCCACCTCTGTGGCAGCCATCGGAGTGGCAGCCCATGAGTGCGGGCATGCGATCCAGCATCAGACTAACTACGCACCATTAAACATTAGAGGTGCCTTGGTACCTGCTGTCAATATCGGCAGCACCATCTCTATTCCTATGATTCTGGTAGGTGTGTTATTAAGTTATAATCAGACATTGATTACTCTGGGAATTGCATTGTTTTCCCTGACATTATTATTCCAGCTGGTGACTTTGCCGGTAGAATTCGATGCTTCCGGAAGAGCACTTCGCATACTGAGTAATTCAGGCCTTTTGGATACGCAGGAAGTCTCCCAGGCCAGGAAAGTATTGTCTGCCGCAGCTATGACCTATGTGGCAGCAGCAGCTGTTTCTGCTCTCCAGCTTCTCCGTCTTGTCCTAATGTTCGGCGGAAGAGGAAGAAGGAATTGAGAGCCCTGAAGATTATCTGTGTCGGAAAGATAAAGGAAAAGTATTTTAATGAGGGAATCGGTCTCTATGCGAAGGATATCAGGAGATCGATTCCTCTTGAAATTCTGGAATGCCCGGATGAACCGACGCCGGATAAGGCATCTGCAGCTCAGGAAGATGCCATTCGCGTTAAGGAAGGAAAAAGAATCCTGCAGAAGATTCAAGGGGATGATCATGTGATTGCCCTGTGTATTGATGGCAGGGAATACACCAGCTCTGTCTGGGCCTCCCATCTGAAAAAAACTATGGGAAGCATATCGGGTTCTCTGGTTTTCGTAATCGGGGGATCCTTAGGTTTATCTGAGGAGGTAATCCGAAGAGCTGATGAGAAACTCAGTTTTTCTTCCATGACATTTCCACATCAGATGATGAGAATGATACTCTGTGAGCAGATTGCCAGAGCTTTAAAAATATAATCTTGTATTGTATTTCATTTTGTGTTATACTATTTTTTGCTGATTTGGTAATAAATTATCTCCATGCCATCTCAGTTATGGATCAGTAGCTCAGGGGATAGAGCACCAGTTTCCGGAGCTGGGTGTCGGGGGTTCGAATCCCTTCTGGTTCATGAAGCCGTCTGTACCGTGTGGTACAGGCGGTTTTTGTTTTTATAT
>JBGVCE010000239.1:0-4621 GCA_045226235.1 Anaerobutyricum sp. | reverse complement strand
TTTTGATATTGATTAACCAGTTTAACCAGTTTTGATTGTCGGTCTGTCATTTGAAACACCTCTTTCTTTCTAACATAACTATATCATATGATTTCAGAGTCTGTAAACCATTATGTTGGAAAAAAATAAAAAAAACCACAATCTGTTTGATATATGAGATAAACTGAGTTATAATAGCTATGAATAGGCTTTTGCAGGAGTGATTAAAGATTATTCCTCAAAATATAATATTAGAAAGCAGGATGTAACAATGAGTCAAAGAAAAGTAGACCGACAGAAAGAATATAAGAAAAACAGGAAACAGATTCTGGCGAAAGAAAAGAGACAGAGAGTAATCGGACGGGTTATCGCATACCTGTGTGTCTGCCTTCTGGCCGGCGGTATCGGCTATTCCGTGTACAATAAACTTTCACCGGAAAAGGAGATAGACAGCTCCGCATACTACAGTCTGATCCAGACAGACGATTACGGTATATTGAACCCTCAGTTACAGATATCAGAATAAGTCATAAGAATCGCATCGATTTTCGGTGCGGTTTTTTATCTCATTTAAAAAATCATTTTTTGTGATTCCATGTGACGTAACTGTCCTATATTAAAGGAGGGCCGGTATGGCATTTACCCATCTGCATGTACATACAGAATACAGTCTGCTGGATGGTTCCGGCAAGATTAAGGAGCTTCTTCCCAGGGCGAAAGAACTTGGGATGGACAGTCTTGCCATCACGGACCATGGCGTGATGTACGGCGTGATTGATTTTTATAAGAAGGCAAAAGAGGTCGGGGTCAAACCGATTCTGGGATGTGAGATCTACGTTGCCCCGGGTTCCCGTTTCGATCGGGAATTTAGCAAGGGGGAGGACCGCTACTACCATCTGGTTCTTCTGGCCGAGAATAATCATGGTTACAAGAACCTGATGAAGATCGTGACCCGTGGATTTACGGAAGGGTATTATTACCGCCCCCGTGTGGATTATGAGATCCTGGAGCAGTACCACGAAGGAATCATTGCCCTATCCGCCTGCCTGGCAGGAGAGATTCCTAACAAGATTCTTAAAAATGATTACGAGGGGGCAAAGAATTCGGCTCTTCATCTGCAGACCCTGTTTGGGAAAGATAATTTTTTCCTGGAGTTACAGGATCATGGTATCCGCGCCCAGACCCAGGTGAACACTGCCCTGCTGAAGATGTCCAAAGAGACGGGGATTCCCCTGGTGGCCACCAATGATATCCATTATATCATGGAGGATGATGCCACTCCCCATGATCTTCTTCTCTGTATCCAGACCGGGAAGCTGGTGTCCGATGAGGACCGCATGCGTTATGAGGGCGGCCAGTATTACCTGAAATCAGAAGAGGAGATGCGGCGTCTGTTTCCCTATGCCCTGGAGGCTCTGGAGAACACCCATAAGATTGCAGAGAGATGTAATGTGGAGATTGTGTTCGGGGAGCAGAAGGTTCCGAAATATGAGGTTCCCCAGGGTTATCAGTCGGAATCCTACCTGCGCTACCTGTGTCAGGAGGGATTGATTAAGCGCTACGGAGATCAGGTGACCGAGGACCTTCAGGCCCGCATGGATTATGAACTTTCCACCATCCGGGATATGGGTTATGTGGACTATTTTCTGATTGTCTGGGATTTTATTCATTTTGCCAAGTCACAGGGTATCGCAGTAGGGCCCGGCCGTGGATCTGCCGCCGGCAGCCTGGTCTCTTACTGTCTTGAGATCACGGATATTGACCCCATTCGCTATCAGCTGATTTTTGAACGGTTCCTGAACCCGGAACGTGTGTCGATGCCGGATATCGATGTAGATTTCTGTTATGAGAGAAGACAGGAAGTTATCGACTATGTCTATGAGAAATACGGGAAGGAGAAGGTGGTTCAGATCATCACTTTCGGAACCATGGCTGCACGTATGGCTGTCCGGGATGTGGGCCGTGTGCTGAACATCCCATATAATCAGGTGGACCGTGTGGCTAAGATGATTCCCATGGAGCTTGGCATCACCATAGAGAAAGCATTAAAGTCCAACCCGGATCTTAAGAATGCCTACGAGGCAGATGACGGAGTCAGAAACCTAATCGATATGTCCATGAGACTGGAAGGCCTGCCGCGGCATACTTCCATCCATGCCGCCGGTGTGGTGATCGGTTCAGAGCCTTTGGATGAGTTTGTGCCTCTGTCCCGCGGGGCGGACAATGTTGTCACCACGCAGTTTACCATGACCACCATCGAGGAGCTTGGCCTGCTGAAGATGGATTTCCTGGGGCTGCGCACCCTGACCGTGATCCAGGACGCTGTCCGGATGATACGGAAAAAACTGGGGGAAGAATTTGATATCCAGAAGATTGACTTCGAGGATGCTAAAGTATATGAAATGATCGGCCAGGGGAAGACCGAGGGAGTCTTCCAGCTGGAAAGTGCAGGTATGAAATCCTTCATGAGGGAATTAAAACCGGAAAACATCGAAGATATCATTGCAGGTATCTCCCTCTATCGTCCGGGTCCCATGGATTTTATTCCGAAATACATTAAAGGTAAGCAGAATAAAGATACCATCACCTATTCCTGCCCGGAACTGGAAGAGATCCTTTCTTCCACCTATGGCTGTATCGTCTACCAGGAGCAGGTAATGCAGATCGTTATGAAACTGGCCGGGTACACCCTTGGCCGGAGTGATCTGGTAAGACGTGCCATGTCCAAGAAAAAAGGGGACGTGATGCAGAAGGAGAGGCAGAATTTCGTCTATGGCAATGAGGCCGAGGGTGTGGATGGCTGCATAAAACGTGGTATATCCGAGAAGGTGGCAAATCAGGTCTTTGATGAGATGATTGATTTCGCCAAATATGCCTTTAACAAATCCCACGCGGCGGCCTATGCCGTAGTTTCCTATCAGACAGCCTGGCTCCGCTGTTTCTATCCGGTAGAATTTATGGCAGCCCTGTTGACTTCGGTTATCACTAACACCAATAAGATAACAGAGTATGTCAACACATGCCGGGCTATGGGAATCCGTATCCTGCCTCCCGACATAAATGAAGGAGAGGCGGGTTTCTCCGTATCCGGGAATGCCATCCGGTATGGCCTGGCTGCGATCAAGAGTCTTGGCAGGACAGTCATCCAGAATATGGTGGATGAAAGAGAGCGGGGAGGCCCTTATCGCAATCTGAAGGATTTCATGGAGCGGCTGACTTCCAAGGAGGTTAATAAGCGCACCATTGAGAATCTGATAAAGGCCGGGGCACTGGACAGTCTGGGAGCTACGAGAAAGCAGCTTATGTCCGTCTACGGCATGGTGATGGATGAGGTAAACCGGGAGCGGAAAGAAAGTATCACCGGGCAGATGAGCCTCTTTGATTTCTTTACGGAGGAGCAGAAGAAGGAATACGAACAGGACTATCCTGATATAGGAGAATTTGAAGAGAGTCAGAAACTGGCCTTTGAGAAGGAGGTTCTTGGGATCTATGTCAGCGGGCATCCCCTGGGACGCTATCTGTCTTCCATGGAGCGGAATGTAACGGCAAAATCCGTCGATTTTGAGGCGGATGAAGAGACAGGACGTACTGTTGTGGAAGACGGAAGAGAATATGTGATTGGCGGAATGGTGACGGACATCACAGTCAAACTCACCAAGAATAATCAGAACATGGCATTTGTCACCCTGGAAGACCTCTATGGAACCCTGGAGATTATCGTTTTCCCCAAAGACTATCAGAGATACCGGGAGAAACTCATCCTGGACCGGGGGATTTATATCAAAGGACGTGCCACGGTTTCTGAGGAAAGCGGCAAGCTGATCGCAGGAAGGATTCTTCCTATGGATGATTTGTCCAGGGAGGTATGGATCCAGACTCCCGATATAGGAGACTATAAGGAGAAACAGAAAGACCTGTTCGATGTAATCAGACACTATCCCGGGAAAGACCGGATCGTCATCTTCTCCAGAAAAGAGAAGGCGGTAAAACGCCTGCCGGAATATCAGAACATCACAGGAAATGAAAGCGTTCTTAAGATGCTCATTAATATATTTGGTGATAATAATGTGGTCACCAGAGATGCCGGAATAAATTGGTGACAGTAGAATAATAAAAAGCAGAGATCACACTCAGACTCTGATAAGAGGTGGATTGCACATGTGGTTTCCTGAGAAAGCGTTTTCCCCGTCTTTCGAAGGGAACCCATGTGCAGGGTACCACCTTTTCATGAGAATAAGTGTGATCTCTGCTTTTTGTAAATTATATGTTTTTTATTTTGTTATGAGTGATTTGTCGTAGATGTAGCGGACATCTTCCGGTGTTACCTGGCATGGGGCGGCTGAGAGTTTGCCCTCATTATGCTCCATGGCAGCTATGAAGTTCTCCTTGGCTTCTTTGTCAATCTCATAGGTTCCAATCAGACTCCTGATGTATGCGCTGAACTCATCCAGGTCCTTCATATCCAGCAATTCGAGTATCTTGTTCACATCTTCCGGGCACTGTCTGGAACATATTTCCATGTAAGCTCCCAGGAAATATCCACAGGCCGGTCCGTGGGGAACATTATAATTGTAGGTCAGATCATAGCTCATGCCATGGGGCAGGCCGGTTCCCGTGTGGGCGATAGCCATGCCGGCGATGG
>JBGVCE010000238.1:0-4941 GCA_045226235.1 Anaerobutyricum sp. | reverse complement strand
ATCCTTAAGAGTCTGCCCGGCCTTCAGTACCACGCCTCTTCCCCTCAGGTTACCCAGCCTCTTCTCCAGCACAGGAAAATCCGTTTTCAGATAGATGATCGTTCCGATCTCCTTGAAGTGCTCCATGGCTTCCCGGCTGTAAACCGCACTTCCGCCTGTGGCGATAACTGTCCTGTTTGTATTTATGGAACAATTTACATCGTTTTCAATACGGAGGAAACCTTCCACGCCCCGGCTGTCCAGAATATCTTTTAACAGACAGCCTTCCCTCTGCTGTATCAGCAGGTCTGAATCCAGGAACTGATAACCTATCTCTTTGGCCAGGATAACCCCAATGGAGCTTTTCCCTACAGCAGGCATCCCGATCAGAATGATATTGTTCATCTCTTTACACCTTTTTTAAAGCATCTGCTATTATCTCCCTATGGTCAAAAGCAAGATCCTCCATAGTGAGCACTTCTTTCTCATTTTTTAATAAAATAGAATCCTGTACCCTGATTATGGTAAACCAGCCTACATCGTCTGCATCATCCGCCGCGATAGGTTTCACCTTATCCGGATCCACCACCGCAAGATATGCTGCAGAAACTGTCCATCCCCTTGGGTCCCTGCCCGGTTTACTGTAAATACCTACAAGAGTTAAATCTTCTGACCGCATGGAGATACCGGTCTCTTCCATTAATTCTCTTGCTGCCGTCTCTTCGATACGCTCTCCTTCCTCAGAAAACCCTCCGGGAAGCGCCCACTTCCCAAGGTAAGGATGATTGCCACGGCGGATCAGAAGAATTCTTTTCTCATTATCCTTGTAGGATACAATACATATGTCTGCCGTCAGGGATGGTGTCTTCCAGTTCCCCGGATCATATGTTTTTAAATACTCGGCTTCTGTCAATCCATTTTTATCTCTTAATTCACTCATCTTAAGTTCCTCCTAATGTTTAGCCACATTTTTTATATTATACACTATATCAGCCCCATTACAAGCCGGAGGGAACTTTTCAACAACTCTCACAAATTTTAAATCTGTAGTCCGGTTTGTTATTGATTACCTCATTTGAAAAAAATATTGATTATGGGAGTAAGCACATTTATACAAAAAATCATACAGGATTCTTCTACAGGCCGGATTTTTATTAATGTTATACTTTTATTAAGTTTAAATAATATTAATAGAGTATGGAAGGCTATAAACATGAGGAAGAATGTTGTTCTGGTTGGAACGTTCGATACAAAGGGAATTGAATATAAATATGTCATGGGGCTCTTTGAAGAGCTGGGGATTCATGTTCTGACGGTCAATATCGGCATATACCCCACCCCCTTTGAAGGAGATATTACAGCGGATGAAATAGCCAGAATCGGAGGTTCTTCCCAGAAGAAACTTATGGAGGATAATGACAGAGGCGCCGCTACAGCTACTATGTCTCTCGGTCTGTCCCGTCTGCTACCGGAGTTGTGCAACAAGGGCTATGTAGATGGTATCATGTCCATGGGTGGTTCCGGTGGAACGGCCATGGCAACTGCCGGTATGCGTGCCTTACCCATGGGGATACCTAAGATTATGATCTCCACCATGGCCGGTGGTAATGTAGCTCCATATGTGGGAACGAGCGATATCATCATGATTCCCTCCATAGTGGACATCGCCGGATTGAACACCATCTCACGTACGGTCTTTCGCCGTGGTGTTATGATCATGGCAGGTCTGCTGGGATGTTCCAGTGAACTGAAACCGGATACCAGTCCGGTTAAACCAGCAATCGCAGCAACCATGTATGGGGTGACAACCCCTTGTGTGACCTACGCAAAAGATTATCTTGAACAAGAGGGGTACGAGGTTATCGTATTCCATGCCAGCGGTAATGGCGGCCGAATGATGGAAAAACTGATCCGTCAGGGAGCTTTCTGTGGCGTATTAGACATCACTACCACTGAGTTGTGTGACCAGCTGTATGGAGGAATCATGGCAGCCGGACCCCATCGTAATGAGGCAGCAGTTGAAGGTAACGTACCACAGGTTGTATCGGTGGGTGCCTTGGATATGGTGACATTTGGTCCCCCTGAAACTGTGCCGGAGCCTTATCAGAGCCGGAAGCTCTATCCCCACAATCCGATGATTACGATCATGAGGACCACGACAGAAGAAAACCAGGAGATGGGACAGGTTCTGGCCGGGAAATTAAACCAATCCAATGGAAATACGATTCTGATCCTGCCACTCCGTGGCGTATCCGCAGTGGATGCGGAGGGAAAAGTCTTCTATGGACCGGATGAAGACCGGATTCTGTTTGATACTCTTCGGGAAAAAATTGACCAGGATAAAGTCAGACTGGTGGAAATCGACTGCCACATTAATGACAGGGAGTTTGGAATCACAGCAGCAAAGCTGCTGTTACAACTGATCAATGAAACAAAAGATAAATAGAGAACGTTTCGGCGTTCTCTTTTTTTATAAAGGAGAAATCATGGAAAAGAAATTATATATATTGGGAACCGGGACTGCCAATGTCTCAAAATATGTGAATACCTCCTGTGTTCTTGACAACGGAAAAGAACTCTTTCTTACAGACGGCACCGGGGGTACGGATATTCTGCATTGTTTTGACAGGCTGCATCTGGATTGGCATAAGCTTCATCATGCTTTTTTATCCCATGAGCATACGGACCATTTCCTGGGAATGGTCTGGGTTGTCCGTATGATTGCTGAATATCTGGAACTGGATGATTATGAAGGAGATTTTTTCCTCTATGGCCATAGTGAAGTGCTGGATAAGATAAAGACTGTGTACAGGATGATCCTGAAGAAAAGAAGTCAGGAGTATCTGGATCGAAGGATTTTTTTCGTCCCGGTCTTCGACCATGAGGAAAGAAAAATCCTTGACTATACATTTACGTTTTTCGATATAGAATCAACAAAAGCCAGACAATTCGGTTATCATCTACAATGGGAAGACGGAACCCGGCTTGTATTTGCCGGTGACGAACCTTTAAGCCCGAAGGGTGAGAAGTATTGTGATCAAGTGGATTGGCTACTGCAGGAGGCCTTCTGTCTCTATGACGAAGAACCTCTCTACCATGCATACCAATACAGCCATCAGACTGTGAAAGAAGCTTCAGAAATAGCAGAAAGAAATCATGTGAAGAATCTGATCCTATGGCATACGGAAGACGGTACCTACGGCAAGCGGAAAGAACTTTACACCAGAGAAGCCGGCCAATACTACCATGGCAACATTTGGGTTCCCGATGACGGTGATCTCATTGAATTGTAAACAGCAGCATCACTCAAACCAAGCAATCGCACGGATCGGGGAGCCATCGCTATCATTTATCTTCAAAGGAAAACAACTGAACCAGAATAAATCGGATCCACACAACCCAAGATTACAGAGGTTTTCTATGTTTACGATATTTTTATTTTCGAATAGTTTTTTATGACGTGTAATATTCTCATCTGATATAGGATCAATGCTGATCGCATCGAATCCTATCCCTTTGTAATCTCCTGCAAGAATATAATCAAGAACGTCTTCATCAATACAAGGATAATCTCCAAAATATGCTTCTGTGCCCCAGAGTGCATCCCATCCAAGATAAAACAACAGAAAGTCAGCAACTTTAACCTTATCCCCGTAAGGAGCTAAATGATCCATTGTGATCAGTCCGCCTTCTCTTACAGCGGTACAGTCGATAACCAAAGCTTTTCCGATGAATTGATCCGCCGGGAAAGCATCTAATGTCATCGATCCCCGGTATATATGTGCCGGGGGATCCATATGGGTTCCTGTGTGCGTGGTCATGGAAATTCTTGTTTCTTTAAATCCATCTTTTTCGTAGATAGCAACAGGTTCTAAAGACGGTTGTTCCGTCCCCGGATAAACCGGCATATTACTTTCTATAACGTGTGTTAAATCAATTACTTTCATAATGTACCTTCCAATATTGCATCAATCAATACTTTACCTGTGTCAAAGCAATTCTGCATAGCCGTCTCAAAAATGTCCACAGACTCCATACTGTCTTCAGAAGCAAGATGATCATCGGATTCCGGTCCCCACATCATCTCAGGAGTTATGTTGCTTGGGAACACATCCATATTTACACTCACCCGAAGTATGATCAGACGGTCAAGCAATCCGAAGCTTTTAACAGCCTGACCAACAGCAACATCCTCCATTTCTGTGATGGCAAATGGATCTTTGCAATCATATGTTTCAGCGATCAGGAGAGCGTTTTGATGGTCATATCTGCCTTTCCAAAAATTATCACCGGTCACTGATGTGCCACGCATAACCTGGGGCTGTCTCTGTGCCCATGTTTCCCCAGGGTATTCTTTATTGAGAAATCTTACTGTCCGTTCGGTCGTCTCTAACGGCACATTTTTCACCTGTTCGAAAACGCGATCTGTAAGGCTTTGATTCAGCCGGATGACGGAACTATCATCAAAGTCCTCATCATGAAACCATGTGGTATCCGTTTCCTCACTCATCTCCCGCGGATCTGCCTGATGCCCAAGATCAGAATCCACCGCGGCTGTAATCACATAGACATCTCCAAAGATTCCATAGCCTTCCGCTGAGCCTCCACAGCCGACAGATACTATATATGCATCAGAGAAATCAAACCGTTTGTCCGATAAGACAGCTGCTGTGGTTAAAGCAGAACTGACCTTTCCCTGTCCGGTAAGGCACATAGCCACACCATTTTTGTAATACAACTTGCCCATGTCCGAACGCCCGTCAATTTCATAAACATCTCCTCCGGCAAGATATTCCTCATAATAAAACTGTGCTTCTCCCGGAAAATCTCCTGTGATTTCATCCACCTCAAATTTCGGAAGAATCAAAACTTTTACAGAAATAGGTTGGTTGTTCTCGGAATCAGTCTCCTTAGACTTCGGTGAGTGATTGGAGCATCCTGCTGTAAATAACATCATTATAA
>JBGVCE010000237.1:0-4236 GCA_045226235.1 Anaerobutyricum sp. | reverse complement strand
ACTGTGCATATCATGAAGCAATACCTGTTTCCGGGCAAGTCTTGCAGCGCTGAGAGCCAGTGCTACGGTAACCAGCAGGTACATTCCTTCCGGAATCATGCCCACCACTGCACTTACCATGGAAACCACTGCATCCTGGAAATGATTATGATTGATCACCATGGACTGAAAGACAAGGGCAAAACCGACAGGTATGATCAGCAGGCCGGTAACCTTAATGATCCTTTCGATGTCTCTTACCATCTCTGCCGGTCTTTCTTTTACTTCCTTGGCCTTCCTGGTAAGCCTGGCTGCGTAGGATTGCTCTCCCACCCTGGTGAGTTTGGCCATACATTCTCCCGAAACCACAAAGCTTCCTGATTTCAGGTCATCACCGGTTTTCTTCTCCACCTCATCCGGTTCTCCGGTAAGGAGGGATTCATTTACTGCTGCACTTCCTGCCACAACCACACCGTCTGCCGGAATCTGTTGTCCGCTGCCAAGAATAAGCAGATCGTCCTGAACCAGCTGGTCTGATGATATGGTCGCCTCCTTCTGGTCCCGAATGACCTTATATTTTGTCACATCGAGAAGAGATAATTCATCCAGGATCTTTTTGGACCTTAACTGCTGTACGATTCCGATCAAAGTGTTGGCCACAACCACCGCAAGGAAGGTCAGATTCTTAAAGGATCCTGCTATGATTAACAGAAGACTCAGAAGAGCAAATATTCCGTTAAAATAAGTAAATACATTTGCCTTTATGATCTCCCTGACACTTTGGGTGGAATCTTCCCCCATCATATTCACTTTTCCAAGGGCGACTCTTTTATTCACCTCTTGTGTTGTTAATCCCTGGTAACTCATGGAAGGCGGCTCTCTCTATCTCAAACTTCGAATTCTTAATTATTTCTCTTTATCTCCAGGCAGTCAGGCTGTTTTCTCATCATAGTCCCTGTATAGCTTAACGATCTCATAGAGAATCTCTGTCATCTTCTCCATACCCTCTGCCGTATTATGTTCGTAGGGACCATGGCAGGCAAATCCTCCGGTGCCAAGATTAGGACAAGGCAGTCCCATAAAACTTAACAATGCCCCGTCTGTTCCTCCCCTTATGGGAGCGATGGCCGGTTCAAGGCCGGCGGTTTTTGTTGCCTTGATGGCATTTTCTATCAGATGAAAATGGGGCTCGATTTTCTCTTTCATATTGCGGTAGCTTTCCTTTATCTTGAGGTCTACGATATCCTCCCCGTAGGTACGCTTCATGGTATCCTCAATGTAGGAAAGCAATTCAAGTTTCTGATGGTATTTCTCAAGATCATGATCACGGACGATATAGTATAGATGAGCTTCTTCCACATCTCCCTTCATCTCCGCCAGATGATAAAAGCCCTCGTAGCCACTGGTCTGAGCCGGAATGGCTCCCCCCGGCAGCATGTCATTGATATGCATGGCTACCAGAGCGGCATTCACCAATACTCCCTTGGCAGCTCCGGGATGAATCCCCTTACCGTGGATAGTAAACTCTGCGGAGGCAGCATTAAAATTCTCGTATTCGATACTTCCTTCATTTCCGCCGTCAAGAGTGTAGGCATAGTCCGCCCCAAAACCTTTTACGTCAAAGTGTTTAGATCCCCTGCCGATCTCTTCATCCGGTGTAAATCCAACGCAGATCTTCCCATGGGGGAGCCCGCTTTCCTGAATCATTTCCACCAGAGTCATAATCTCGGCGATGCCTGATTTGTCGTCGGAACCTAAAACAGTATTACCGTCGGAAGTAATCAAAGTTCTGCCTTTCAGGGAAGGCAGATGGGGAAAGTCTTTCACTCTGATTACCCGTCCGCTTGGCAAAGTAAGATCATTGCCATCATAATCCGGCCAGACCATGGGCTGGATGGAGCCCCTGGTATAATCAGAAACCGTATCCATGTGGGCAATAAAACCAAGAGCCAGTTTATCCTCATAGCCTTTCGTGGCAGGGATGCTGGCATAGACATAACATTTGTCATCCACCCTCGCATCTTCCAGACCAAGGCTTTTCAGTTCCTCCACCAGCATATGGGCCAGATTAAACTGGCACTCCGAGCTGGGAACCGTCTCTGAGGCCCTGTTACTTGGGGTTTTTACCTTGCAATATCTCACGAACCGATCAGTTAACACTTTCTTTTTATCCATAATAAATACTCCATTTTTCTAAAAATCTAGCCTCTATTATATATATTTCTTATTTTGGGGTCAAGTCACAGGTGAATCGACAGCCGTCAGAGATACTTATATTCAAGGCTGGCCCGGGATTACTCACCGGCCATTTTCATCATCTTGAATCCTTCTCCCTCCACAGCTGAGGATTGCATGATGATGACAAAGGAACGGGGATCAACTTTCTTCACGGCTCTGCGGAGCTTATGGATATCACGGTTGCTTCCCGCTACCATTACCACATCCCTTGGTTCCCCACTGTAGCCGCCCTCTGCCCGGAAGATGGTAGATCCCCTGTCGGAAACCTTGCTCGCGCAGTCAGCCACCTCTTTACCATAATCCGTCACCACCAGAGCCACCGTTCCCGAGTTGATACCAATGATCAGGCGGTCGATGACAGTCGCCATGAGGTAGTTAATCATAATTCCCAAAAAAATGCCATCTACATCTCTAAAGATTAATCCGGTTGCGACTACAACTCCAAAGTCCAGCAGAAAAGAGATGGTGCCGGGCTTGATATGGGGGAAATAAGATTTAATCAGAATCAGTATAAAATCACTGCCCCCTGTGGAGGATCCTCTGATGTAGATCAGGGCATATCCCAGACCAAACAAGGTGCCTGTGACGATGGCTGCAATAATACGGTCCCCGGTGTAAACCGGAAAAAGCGGTGCAACATAGTCAATCAGTACCGTGGCCATGATCATACAGCGAAATGTTTTAAAAACGAAACCCTTCCCTATCACTTTCAGACATAGGAGAGCAGGGATAATGTTTAATACCATTACTGTCATACCGATAGGGAAATGGAAGAGGCGGTAGAAAACCATGGCAATCCCGTTAAAACCGCTAAGGGGGAATTCTGAAGCAACCGCCACATTGTAGGTCCCGGCGGCGATCAATATATTTCCCAGCAGTTCAAATCCCATATCCACAAAAATCTTACTCTGCAGATGTTTTTTCATATTTTCCTCCTAATACAGCATTTTATATATAAATCCAGATTACTCCCCTTGCTTAAGCAACAAAAAACGTATACATATTATATCGCTATAATATGTATACGCTATAAGGTCAACAATATCTGAATTCGTTTCTTCGTATACTCTTGTCAGAATAATCCCGGGATTATTCTGTATATTTATCCTGTGGTAAAACCACTTTATAAGATCACATCCAGCATCTCTTCCACTTCCATCTTATCGATGATCATTCTGTCCTCATTGATGATCAATGCGGGAACAGACCGCACATTATAATGGTAGCGAAGCTTCTTAAAATGATGGATATCGAACATCTCTGCCGTTACATTCTCATTAAATGCGGCAATCTGGCATGCAGACATAACCGAAGTCGGACAGCTGCCACAGGTCAGTGTGGCCAGGATCTTCAGATTAATCTTATGATCGATCCCCTTTATTCTGGATAAAAGCTCCGGTTTAATCTTCTGTCCAGGACCCATGACATTAAATAATGCGATCCGGAACGAATTCCACTCCAGTCCGTTGGGCACAGCATGGAAATGAATCCCGCTGCTGCTGCCATCGCTTCTGCAGATCTCAATAGATGGCAGAAGAATGTCATCCCTCTTCTCTCTGTGGGTCTCAATCTCCACCTTACCCTTAAGTTCCTTCTGGTTCTCGATGAATGTTACCATCTCCTGAGAAAGATCCGTATCGTCAAGCCATAATTTTAATATGGCTTTCTGGGATGACCCCGGTCCGAGGCACTCACATGCGTCCACCAGATCCGGAATCTCCAGTTCTTCATGAAGATCACGAATCAGGGGTTCCAGGGAAACAGCGGCGATAGCTCCGTCAGCTGTGGCGGTAACCACCTGTCTTAAGGATTTCTGCCTTACATCACCTGCCGCGCAGACACCGGTAAGATTGGTCCTGCAATTGGCATCTGTAACCAGATATCCTGCCTTGTCCTTTTGCAGGCTGGCAGGCAGCCAGTCTGTGTTAGGACGGTATCCCACAAATACAAACACACCGATGGGCTTATCTGACCGTTCCGAATAGATCCTGCAACTCATGTTATCCCGCATAGTAACCT
>JBGVCE010000236.1:0-10315 GCA_045226235.1 Anaerobutyricum sp. | reverse complement strand
ACCTACTTCCCAGCTGGATCCCATCGCCGCTTCTGACTTCCTGGAGACCGTGAAGAAGATTCACAGAGACCTGGGTACCACCATCATCCTCACGGAACACCGGCTGGAGGAAGTATTTCCTGCCGCGGACCGGGTGGTGGTGATGGATCAGGGAAAGATCTACGCCACAGGGACTCCGGAAGAGATCGGGGAAGCCCTGCGGGCGGCGGAACACGAGATGTTTCTCGCCATGCCGGTTCCCATGCAGGTCTACGCCAAGGTGAATCAGACCTCCGATTTTCTCAGGTGCCCCATCACCGTCCGTGACGGCAGACAGTGGCTGGAGAAGGTCTGCCGGGAAAGAGGGATTGAACCGGCAGCAAAAGGCCTGGTTTCCCATCCTCAGGAGAGCAAGAAGGAAACCAACCTGATCCTTGACTGCAGGGAGTTATGGTTCCGCTATGATAAAGAGCTTCCCGATGTGGTAAAAGGGGCATCCTTCAAGATAAAGAAGGGAGAATTCTACGCCCTTCTGGGAGGCAACGGTACTGGGAAATCCACTACCATGTCCCTGATCTGCCGGCTGAGGAAGCCTTACCGGGGAAAGATTTTTCTGGATGGAAAAGATATCCGTAAATATAAAGATACAGAATTGTTCCGGGGCTATCTGGGTGTTCTGCCCCAGAATCCCCAGTCCCTCTTTGTGAAAAAAACCGTGGAGGAAGAACTCTATGAGATGATCGGCGGATCCAAAGAGAAGAAAAATGCGGAATACCATATCACTATGGATAAGAAGGATGCGGTGGCAGGTATCGCTGAGGTGACACACCTGACCGGCCTTCTCCACCGGCATCCCTATGACCTGTCCGGAGGAGAACAGCAGAGGCTGGCTTTGGCTAAGATCCTTCTCCTTCGGCCCAAACTGCTATTGCTGGACGAGCCTACCAAGGGCCTGGACGCTTATTTTAAGCAGGAATTTGCAGACATCCTGAATCTCCTGAAGACCCAGGGGGTCACGATCTTCATGATCTCCCATGACATCGAGTTCTGCGCAGCCCATGCCGACCGATGCGGTCTCTTTTTTGATGGTAATATCGTGGTATCCGGTGAGCCTAAGGAGTTTTTCGCCGGAAATAACTTCTACACCACAGCGGCCAACCGTATGGCCAGGAAGTATTTTCCGGATGTGGTAACGGGAAAGGATGTGGTCAGATGTCTGAATCGGTAAATGTTAAAGAAAATGATTTCCTGACCCGTTTCTATGAGTCGCCGGAGACGGACTATGACAGTGCGGTGAAGAAGGCTGCGGTCGCCCTGCTTCCGGAAAAACTGGCCGGCAGGAAATCTTCCCGGAAGGCTAAGGAAGATACGGAGGGATACGATGATTTCTTTGTGGAGGATACCCTTCAGTGGAAGGAGAGGGAGAAGAAAGAACTGTCCAAGAGGACCAAGGTAAGCCTCTTTCTTCTGCTTGTGATGATACCCCTTACCGTGCTGATAGGCATGTATTTCTTCCGTAATGCCCATTACGGGGCGGATCAGAACATCCTTCAGAAGATCTTCGGCAGCAGGATTTATTACTTCTTAAGTCTGGTTATCATGATCTATGCCATGATTCCCTTCTTCATGGTCTTTGAGGGGAGAAAACCCCAGGCCAGGGAACTGGTGATTCTGGCCACCATGGTGGCCTTAAACTGTGCAGGAAGGGCTGCCTTCTTTATGGTGCCGGATTTCAAACCCATCTATGCTGTCACAATCATCAGCGGGATTGCCTTCGGAGGGGAATCCGGTTTTCTGGTGGGATCCATGACCGCCCTGGTCAGCAACTTCCTCTTTGGGCAGGGACCCTGGACTCCCTGGCAGATGTTTGCCCTGGGATTCATCGGATTTTTGTCCGGAATATTCTACCAGACCGGACTGCTAAGCACCAGACGGCTGCCTCTGAGCATCTATGGTTTTCTGATGGCCTTTCTGGTCTATGGGGGAATCATGAATCCGGCCGCTGTCTTTATGAGTATCGGCGAACCAAACTGGCAATCCATCCTGGCTTACTATATCTCCGGTGTGCCGGTGGACCTGGTGAAAGGAGCTTCCACCTTCCTCTTCCTATGGTTCGGTTCCCGGCCTCTATTGGAGAAACTGCAGAGGATTAAAGTAAAATACGGACTGATTACCCAATGATTCTGTTCAATCGGAATCTGATGTAAGAAGGGGAGCATCGTCAGAAATGAATCAGTCAGATGACGCATTTTTCCTAAAGATTCATTATAAAATAAGATATAATGTTATAGACCGAGTTTAGTGTGAGAGAGTCAGAAAGGATCAGCATGAGTACGAAACCACCCTATCGATCGATGAATTTTCCGGTATATGCCGGTATGTTAAATAATTTTAAAGATAGCAATGATATCGAAAACTACTATCGCCAGGGGGGCCTGAATGGCCTGGAGGTAATCCTTGCCGGTGAGTCCGATCAGGGAAAGATACGGCCGGACATGGTGAATGGCGTTCATCTCTTTTTTCATATATTCTGGATGGATTTCTGGCTGGGAGATTACAGCCGGCTGGATGAGGAATTTGATTCCAGAGACCAGTGGGTTGAGTATTATGGAGGCATGGGAAGAGATGCCTACCTGGATCCCTTCCGCAGGGATCTGGAGTATGCCGAGAAGATCGGGGCCAAATATGTGGTCTTTCATGTAAATGAGGTAACCCTCAGAGAAAGCTATCTGTACCGGTATAAATATACCAACCGGCAGGTGATAGATGCGTCTCTGGAAGTGATTAATATCCTGATGTCAGAGAGGGAGTACTCCTTTGACTTTCTGGTGGAAAACCTATGGTGGAGCGGATTTACCGTAAAAGAGCCCCATCTGACCAGACGGCTGGTGGAAGGAATAGAATATAAGAACAAGGGAATCATGCTTGACCTGGGTCATTATATGAATACCAACAGCAGGCTCCGAACACCGGAACAGGCGGTGGAATACCTTCATCGTATGCTGGACAAACATGAGCAGGCAGGGATTCCTATCACGGACTGGATTAAGGGGATCCACCTGCAGATGTCCCTGGGGGGACAATATAAGATGAACCAGAAGAAGGCCTGGAAATCCAGGAAAAACCGACTGAATTTTGATGAGATTCCCTTCTACGACCTTTATGCTCTGGCCTATCAGCATGCGGAGAATATCGATCTCCATCAGCCTTTTATCGGAGATGGGGTGAAAGAGTTGATCGATCGCATCAATCCTAAGTATGTCACTTTCGAGCTCAGGCAGAGGAGCAAGGAAGAGTACGAGAAGTTTATCATTGACCAGGGAAAGTTTTTGGGGTATGTATAGAGATGGCCTGAATCTGACTTCGGGATTCGGGAGGAAATGTGAAGACACTCAGGAGGACGAGAAGTATGAGATACGGTAAGTTTTTGGAGGATGGCGGAACCATAGGCTTTGTGGCTCCTTCCTTCGGATGTAATATAGAGCCTTATTTTAGCGGGTTTAATCATGCCCAGGAAGTCTTCGAAGACCAGGACTACCGGCTGGTTTTCGGCGTAAACGTCTACGAAGGCAGCGGGATCGGCATCAGTAACAAGCCGGAGATCTGCGCCAGGGAATTCATGGATGGATACCTGGACCCTGAGAGTGATATCCTGATTTCCTGCGGCGGTGGAGAACTCATGTGTGAAATCCTGGATTATGTGGATTTTGAGGCAATCGCCCAGGCTCCCCCCAAGTGGTTTATGGGCTACTCCGACAACACAAACCTTACCTTCCTGCTGGCTACTCTGTGTGATACGGCTTCCGTATACGGCCCCTGTGCAGCTACATTTGGCATGAAGATCTGGCACGAATGCCTCTATGATGCCATGGGAATCCTGCGGGGGGAAGTGCATAAGGTACGTGGATATGACCTGTGGGAGAAGGAAAGCCTCAAGGATGAAGACCATCCCTTAGAGCCCTATCACCTGACAGAACCTAAGATCCTCACCTACTATCCGGAAAATGTGAAAGGATGTACCATGGAGGGCAGGCTGCTGGGAGGCTGCCTGGATTCCCTGGTCACCTTAAGCGGGACCAAATATGACAAAGTGGCTGATTTTAATGAGAGATATAAAGAGGATGGAATCATCTGGTTCCTGGAAGCCTGCGACCTGAATGTGTTCAGTATCCGTCGGGCCCTCTGGCAGCTGGACCATAACGGCTGGCTAAGCCAGACCAAAGGATTCCTCTTCGGAAGGCCCTACAACGGGGAGCCGATGTTTGGGCTGGACCAGTATAAGGCTGTGACAGATATCCTGGGTAAATATGATGTCCCCATCATCATGGATGTGGATCTGGGACATATCCCGCCGGCTATGCCCTTGGTATGCGGCAGCTACGCCAGGGTCCGGGCTAAAGGAAATGACATCTCTGTGGAGATGGAGTATCGATAAAATATAGATGAGATGAAAAGAAAGAGGGTCAGACGCCATTACGAAATGTTACATGTTTTGTAATGGCGTCTGACCCTCTTTTTATCTTAATAATCTATTCCTGGTTTCCTGCCAGTTCCTCGATCATCCCCATGATGATGGGGATGGCCTGGTTCAGTTTGCTGTCTCTCATGTTGCGGGAGTATTCCTCGCGCTCATCATAGACATACTGGACAGCCTTTAACAAGGAATCCCTGGTAAGCTCTTCTTCCTGAAGAACATAGCTGTAGCCGGATTTTTCGAAGGAAGAAGCATTCAGAAGCTGATCTCCACGGCTCTGAGAGGCAGGCAGCGGGATTAGGATATTAGGCTTCTTGAGAGCCAGAAATTCACAGATGGCATTGGCTCCTGCTCTGGATACGATTAGATCTGCAGCGGCAAAGAGGTGTGTCAGCTCCTCCTTGGCATACTCAAACTGCTTGTAACCCTGGACATCTTCCAGGCTGGTATCCAGGTTGCCGTTGCCACACAGATGGATAATCTGGAACTGCTCCAGCAAGGCGGTCAGGTTCTCACGAAGAGACTGGTTGATGGCAACCGCTCCAAGGCTTCCGCCCATGACAAGCAGAACCGGTTTGCTTTCTTCGAATCCGCAGAGTTTTAAACCTTCTTCTTTGGAACCCTGGAAGAGCTCCTGGCGGATGGGGGATCCGGTGAGGACAGACTTATCAGGGGGGAGATACTTGATGGTCTCCGGGAAGTTACAGCAGATCTTTGTGGCGGCGGGGATACTCAGTTTATTGGCAAGCCCCGGTGTGATATCGGACTCATGAATGATTACAGGAATCTTCCGCCTCTTGGCAGCCAAAACCACAGGAACCGTGACAAAGCCTCCCTTGGAGAATACCACGTCCGGTTTCAGTTTCTTAAGCAGGCGGGAAGCGTCTGTATATCCCTTCATAACTTTAAAAGGATCTGTAAAATTCTTCACATCAAAATAACGCCTCAGTTTTCCGGAAGAGATACCGTGATAGGGGATTCCGGCCTCTTCGATCAACTGCCGTTCCATACCTTTTTTGGAACCTATGTACTGGATATCGTATCCAGCCTCCTGTAATGCCGGGATTAAAGCAATGTTCGGGGTGACATGACCGGCAGTGCCGCCACCCGTCAAGATAATCCGTTTCATGAATGAGTGCCTCCTAGTCTGCTTGTTCCTCAGAATATTTCTCTTTGTATCTCTTTAAAGCCTGTGCCAGCTGGTCAGGGCAGGAAGTGCCGCGACCACCGCAATCGATGCCTTCCAGCAGGGAGATTACCTCGTCCACAGGGCGGTTTTTGGCCAGCTGTCCGACTCCTATCGCATTACCCATGCAGCCTTTGACAAACTTCACTTCTTTAATGATATCATCCTCTATGTCAAATATGATTTCCCGGGAACAGGTCCCTTTGGTCTTATATCGAAACATACCTTTTATCCTCCTGATAAATCACTACAAGTATAGCATTTTTATGAAGAAATGAATAGCGAAAAAAACGGAGAAAAAATGGCATATTTTTCAAGTTTTTAAGGTAGAATTTACAACTTCTAATAATCTTCCTCGATCACCTGGAAATCAAGATAGTCATATTCAATCTGTTCGATGAAATTATCCTGGGTAAAACGGGTGCGGGCATGGCGGATGAACTCCCGTTTATTCTTATCCAGCCACATGGGCTTTTCCAGATTCAGGGCATAGCAGGCTTCCTCCAGGGCTGCATAGACTTTCTGTGTCCTGGTTATGGACATATCGTAATTCTCTATGACCACATCCTCCATCAGATGGTTTTTCTCGAATAATTTACACCAGATTCTCATTTTAAACGATCTCCTGTCTGATATATTACTATATTCCGTGATTATTTATGTAATAGACGGATTCCCT
This sequence comes from Anaerobutyricum sp., assembly GCA_045226235.1. Lineage (GTDB taxonomy): Bacteria > Bacillota > Clostridia > Lachnospirales > Lachnospiraceae > Anaerobutyricum. The sequence goes on along the minus strand of JBGVCE010000236.1, from coordinate 3,997 downwards.
GCTACTATTATATCTAAAGGGAAATCAAAAATAAACAAAAGATATTCTGATGAGGATGTATTTTCATTAAGAATATAGAAAAATAGATGATATAGATAAATATTATTCACCAAATGAAATAATATGTGTTATACTAAGGAAATGCTGAAGCAAAAAGAAAAAATGATATGTCAGGAGGACAAATATATGAGCAGAGTTTATAATTTCTCCGCAGGCCCGGCCGTTTTGCCGGAAGAAGTGCTGCAGGAAGCAGCTGCAGAGATGATGGATTACAGAGGAACCGGTATGTCCGTAATGGAGATGAGCCACCGTTCCAAAGCTTTTGATGATATTATCAAGGAGGCAGAGCAGGATCTGAGAGATCTTCTGCATATTCCGGACAATTACAAGGTACTCTTCTTACAGGGCGGTGCTTCCCAGCAGTTCGCAGCCATCCCCATGAACCTGATGAAAAACGGAGTGGCTGATTATATCATCACAGGCCAGTGGGCAAAGAAGGCCTATCAGGAAGCACAGAAATATGGCAAGGCAGTGGCAGTAGCCTCTTCCGAGGACCAGACCTTCTCCTATATTCCGGATTGTTCCGACCTGCCCATTGATGAGGACGCAGACTACGTATACATTTGTGAGAACAACACCATTTACGGAACCAAATTCAAAACCCTTCCTAACACCAAGGGTAAGATCCTGGTTTCCGACGTATCTTCCTGCTTCCTGGCAGAACCCCATGATGTGGAGAAGTATGGCATTCTTTACGGCGGCGTTCAGAAGAATATCGGTCCGGCAGGCGTGGTGATCTCCATCATCCGCGAAGACCTGATCACCGATGACGTGAACCCGGCAACCCCAACCATGCTGAAATTCAAAACCCAGGCGGATAAAGATTCCTTATACAACACTCCGCCTTGCTATGCAATATATATCTGCGGAAAAGTCTTCAAGTGGCTCAAGAAGATGGGAGGACTTGAAGTTATGGCCGCTAAGAATGAGGAGAAAGCTAAGATTCTCTATGATTTCCTGGATCAGAGCAAAATGTTCCGCGGAACCGTGAGAAAAGAAGACCGGTCCGTCATGAACGTACCTTTTGTCACAGGAGATAAGGACCTGGATGCAAAATTCGTGGCAGAAGCTACCAAAGCAGGCCTGGTGAACCTGAAGGGACACAGGTCCGTTGGCGGCATGCGTGCATCCATCTATAATGCGATGCCTAAGGAAGGCGTAGAGAAATTAGTTGCATTCATGAGAGATTTTGAGGAGGCTAATGCCTGATTGACATGAGATCATATAAGCCATTGCTACTGATAGTACCCAGTCTGATCATACTGCTGGCCATCCTGCTGATCGATAAGCCTCTGCCCCCAAAGGAGGAGTCTGCGAAGCAGATGGCAGTCACCCGTCAGGAGACTTCCACCAGGGAAATCCAGAGTTCCGGGACCCTGGACAGGGAGGAATATGTGGATTTTGACCCTATAGAACTGACCCTGGTAGTAGGGAAGACCGGATCCCTGAAAGACGGGGGATCGGAGCCCATCTATGAGGACAGCAATGAGGAATCCGCGGTCATCGCCAAGCTGGAGTTTAACTGCGCTGTAATCAAAGCGGCAGACCAGCTGGAGAAAGGATGGATCTGTGTGGATCTGCTGGAGAAAGGGACCGGTTATGTCAGGGAGGACCACGTGGAATGTGTGGATGTTTCTTTCGGGTCCGGCAACCCTGTCAGGGATGGCATCGTGAAGGAGGCTTTTTCCTACCTTGGCCTTAAGTTTGTCAGATATGGGACATCGCTGCAGGACGGGATTGACTGCTCTAATTTTGTTCAGCAGATCTATGGGCAAAATGGTATCGATACCCCGCGAAAACCCAAGAATCAGGCTAAGGCCGGCCAGGAGATCACCGATGAGGAGCTCCTTCCCGGTGACCTGATCTACTACGACAAGGCAAATAATGGCTACGGCCATATCGGCATATTCATGGGGGATGGGTTTATCATCAATTCCTCCGGACACTCCGGAAAGACCTACCCGGAGGGAGGAGTGCGCCTGGTGCGGGTGCTCTATCCGGACCGCACCTCCTATAAAGTGATCACTTATTTCAATGAGGAAGGCACGGAAGAAAGATGAAAGAAGCAAGAATCGCCAAATGGGACAACGTTAAGTTTTTTATGATTCTCTGCGTGGTAACGGGACACACCCTCTATGAGTTTATCGGTGACCACACGGAAACTGCCAAGTCCATCTACCTTTTTATCTATACCTTCCATATCCCGGTGCTGATCTTCGTCAGCGGGCTGTTTTCAAAACATGCAGTGAAGGGGAAAAAGTATGAACGCGTCATCCAGTATCTGTGTGTTTATCTGGTCATGAAACTCCTGGATTATCTGGGCAGTGGCATGACTTCATACACCAGGAGAGAGGATTTTATTTCCCTGAAATTCTTCGGGGAGATCAGAAAAGGCCTGATGGCCCCCAGACAGACCTTCCATCTGTTCTGGGAGGACGGGCCAGGCTGGTTTGCCCTGGCTATCGCAGTCTATATCCTCGCCACCATCCTGCTTCAGGAGGTGAACCGCAGGGTTCTCCTGACGGCGGCCCTTATGCTGGGATGTCTGGCGGGGCTGGATAACCATCTGGGGGACCACCTGGCATCCATGAGGATCTGCACTTTTTATCCTGTCTTTCTGATGGGCTACTACATGGACCCCGGGAAACCGCGCCCCAAGCGTATATCAGAAAAGATCCTGTCAGCTGGTTTTTTGGTACTTATCCTGCTGGTATGTCTGATCCGTGGAGATGAATTGTATAACCGTGTTAATTTCCTAAAGGGAAAGACTGACTATATGTCCCTGGGAATGGGTGCCAACGGAGTAATCCTCCGCCTGATCTGCTATGGATTCTGGATTCTTATCATTCTGGCCATAGTCTTACTGGCCCCGAGAAAAGAATACTTCTGGACCTGGCTGGGGACCCGTACTATGTCAATCTTCATCTGGCATAAATTTATCCTTACCATACTTCTGAAGCTTTGCTATGGGAAATATTTCATCCAATATGAGATGCCACATCTATATATGTTTGCTGCCATCTGTGTGGCGGTGATTGTAACTGTGTTATCCGCCTATCTGCCGGAATTCCGGATCTCCCGCCTGGGGGAAAAATCAGGAGGACAATGATGAAGAAATGGAAACTTTTTTTCACGCTGATTACGCTGATGCTCCTGTTCGGGTCTGACTATGCCCTTCAGGAGACCCAGGCAGCGGTGATTCAGAAAGACCAGGTGTCGAAACTCATCTGGTTCGGGGATTCCAGAACCGTATTCTTCGGGGAGACGGTCTACGGATATAAACCAAGGAAAGGGGTATACCCCCAAACCATACTGCGCAGACATGTGGTGGCAAGAAGAACCTCCATGCATGGCTGGGCAAACGGAACCGGTTACAAGGAACTCGCCAAGAGACTGAAAAAACATCCGGATGCAGTTGTCATCTTTAATTTCGGAGTGAATGACATCGGAAGAGGATACGACCACAAAAATTCATACCGGAGACTCCTGCACCGGATTCACAAAAAGTTTCCGCAGGTACAGTTATATTTTATGTCCGTGAACCCGGTCAGCGCCAGTTCCAGGAATCCCTATGCCAAGACCTCCTGGAAGGCAAGGCAGGTGAATCAGAAGATCGCTGCCTTCAATTCGTATATGAAGAAACATCTTCCCAGGGGATACGGCTACATTAATACCTATAAGAAAGTAAAGTTCCGCTATAGAGACGGACTTCATTATACCGGCCAGACCTACAGGAACATCGCCCGTTACGTGACCGGCAAAAAGAAACTCAAGTAAGATAAAGAGGGAATCATGGCGAAACAGATTGTTAATTATGAGCTGTTCACTCACCGGAGAGAAGAACTTCGAAGAATTGAAAAACTGAGACTTCGTCGAAGAAGGATGAGGTTGCTGACTGCAGGGATCATCTTTCTGTTCCTTTGCGCCATTTTTTATG
>JBGVCE010000235.1:0-2285 GCA_045226235.1 Anaerobutyricum sp. | reverse complement strand
TAGGATTGATTCCTATGCTTCTTCTGATAATGGTCAAATCATTAATTATTAAATCAGAGAGTTCCAAAGATTCTGTCCCCTGCATCCCCAAGACCAGGACAGATGTAGGCATTTTCATTCAATTCCCTGTCGATGTGACCGATATAGATATCCACATCCGGATGTGCCTCGTGAAGTTTTTCAATGCCCTCCGGAGCTGCGATGATGCAGATGAATTTGATCTTCTTTCCACCGCATTCTTTAATCTTGTCAATGGCGTCGATGGCAGAACCGCCGGTTGCAAGCATGGGATCTACCACAAGGATCAGTCTCTCCTCTATTTTTTTGGGGAGTTTACAGTAATACTCCCGGGGCTCATGGGTGGATTCATCCCTTTCCATACCCACATGTCCCATCTTTGCCTCAGAATAGATTCTCAACATTCCGTTTGCCATTCCGAGTCCGGCTCTTAATACCGGGACAACCGCTATCTTCTTCCCGGTAATTCTTGGCGACTGACATGTTTCCAAGGGGGTTTCAACCTCGATCAGTCTGGTTGGGATATCCCTAAGAGCTTCATAACACATCATCATGGAGATTTCCTCCACGGTGAAGCGGAATAATGAAGTGTTGGTATTCTTGTTTCTCAGGATGGTAATCTTATGCTGGATTAATGGATGATCTGTAACGTATACATTGTCACCGTATGATTTGTTTTGATCTGACATATTTTCTTCCTCCCATGTATGATAAGCTCAGATTCTGTTCTCTCTGTTCGGATTTAATCAGGAACTTTTTCTCTATCATCTTATCATAGATATGAAGAAAAATGTAAAAAAATTAGGAAATTACGAATATTTTGAGTTGCACTTCTTTTAAGAAAAGAGTATAAATAATGATGTAGTATTTTTAAAAAGGGTAATAAAAAGTAAGCAGAGCCTTATAACAGGCACAGATGCAGGAGGTTTAAGAATGATTGATATCAGAAGACCAGATGACATGATCCGGATTACAACACCGGAATTAGCAGATGCATTTATTGAAGAACAGGTAAATCTTATCAGAGAGCAGGTGGGAGATAAGAAAGTTCTCCTGGCCTTATCCGGTGGAGTGGATTCTTCCGTGGTAGCCGCTTTATTGATAAAGGCAATCGGACAAAACCTGGTTTGTGTCCATGTGAACCATGGCCTTCTTCGAAAAGGTGAGCCGGAGCAGGTAATCGAGGTCTTCCGCAATCAGATGAATGCTAACCTGATCTATGTAGACGCTGTAGATCGCTTCCTTGATAAATTAGCAGGTGTTACTGACCCTGAGACAAAACGTATGATCATCGGCGGAGAGTTTATCGATGTATTTGCAGAGGAAGCCCGCAAATTAGAAGGGATTGAGTTCCTTGCGCAGGGTACTATCTGGCCGGATATCCTGGAAAGTGAAGCCGGAATCAAGGCTCATCATAATGCCGGAGGTCTTCCGGAAGATATCGCTTCCCGCTTTGAACTGGTAGAACCGGTTAGAATCCTCTTTAAGGATGAAGTACGTATGGTAGGCGACCAGCTTGGTCTTCCGGATTACATGGTTTATCGTCAGCCGTTCCCGGGTCCGGGCTTAGGCGTAAGATGTCCTGGAGCCATCACCAGAGACCGTCTGGAAGCTGTTCGGGAATCCGATGCTATCCTTCGTGAAGAGTTTGCCAAGAATGGTCTGGAGGGCAAGGTATGGCAGTATTTCACTGTAGTGCCTGACTTTAAGTCCACCGGTGTTAAGGATGGAAAGAGAACCTTTGACTGGCCATGTATCATCCGTGCCATCAACACCACAGACGTTATGGAAGTAACCGTAGAGCATCTCCCGGCTGAACTGATTGACCATCTGGTTAACCGTATCATCTCCGAAGTACCCGGTATCAACCGTGTCCTGGTAGATTACACACCGAAGCCACCGGCAACGGTAGAGTACGAATAAGAGAAAAATGCAGGAGAGCCGCTAAAATAGCGACTCTCCGTTTTTTTCGTCTATAATATGTCTACATTTTTTAATATTAAGCACAAGATATAATCAAGGATAGCAGAGCAATTATAATTGCAATTATGGATGATGCTGTTGTTATTTTTGTATAGTTCATCTCGGAACGTAACTTTAAGTATTCGTAATTTTCTTTGTATATTCGTTTAAAGTTATCTGTGATATTGGTTTTCTCAAATTCACTAATATCTGTTAAATCGTTGCTTACATAAAAGTCCCAATTATCATTGAATCTTTTGATAAAGTCATCTCTGTTTCCAAAAAACTTAGTTTCACTTATACCC
>JBGVCE010000234.1:0-4983 GCA_045226235.1 Anaerobutyricum sp. | reverse complement strand
GAGCTTCAGCTCTGGATGCCGGTTCTTCCCAAACAACTTTATCTGGATGAATTTGAAGAGTTTAACTCCAACAGATATGCCATGGGTTCCTGGCCTGAGAAGAAAGGCGATTGGAATCTGGAGATTGTCGTTGGTAAACTGGATGATCCGGAAAACCAGGCTCAGATGCCATTGACGGTAGATTTTTCAAAGACCGGGCATATCGCCATCTGCGGCAGCATCGTCAGTGGTAAGTCCACCATGATGCAGACCATGATTTATTCTCTGATTCAGAAATACAGTCCGGAATATGTTAATATATACTGCCTCGACTTCAGTGCGAAGATGCTGGCTGCTTTCGAGGAGGCTCCTCAGGTGGGCGGCATCATGTATGAAAGCGATATTGATAAAGTAGGAAAATTCTTCAATATGATGGAATCCATTCTCCAGGATCGTAAGGTATTATTCCGTGGTGGTAACTACAGTCAGTATGTTCAGGTAAACGGAGTAGTACTTCCTGCCATCATTATCTTCGTGGACAACTATGCTGCCATGAAAGAAAAAACCGAGGAAGCCTATGAGGATATCATGATCCGTCTTTCTAAAGAAGGTGTGAACCATGGTATTTATCTGGTTATGTCCGGCGGTGGTTTTGGAATGAATGATATCACCCAGCGTGTTGGTGATAATGTAGGAACCGTCCTATGTCTGAATCTTCCGGATAAGTTTGCATACGCAGACCTGCTTCATACCAACCAGTTTGATGTGCTGCCGGAAAATGAAAAAGGACGGGGACTTGCCGTGGTGGAAGACCGGATTCTGGAGTACCATACAGCTTTGGCTGTCCAGGCTGAAAACGATTATGAACGTATGGAGAAGATTAAAAAGGATTGTCATGAAATGGCAGAGTTCCACCTTGGCAAAACCGCCAGAAAGATACCGGAAATTCCAAAAAAACCGGTATGGTCTTTATTCGAGCCACTGGAGGATTTCCAGAAAATGGTCAAATCACCGGAATATCTTCCCATCGGATACGATGCGGACAACGCTTCCGTATATGGTATCCCGCTGCGTAATACTTATTGTTATACCATATGGGGCAATTCAAGATCTGGCAAGAGCAACCTGCTTAAGATCTGTATACAGTCAGCTCTGAAGAAGGATGCCAATATCTGCATCATTGATGATGATAAAAAGACACTGAGAGCTTTTGAAAAGGAAGCCGGCATCACATACGCTTCCGATGAGGATAGCATATTTGATTATTTCAGCCAGCTCCTGCCAGAGTTCGTCCGCAGAAATAAGATGAAACAGCAGCTGATCCAGGAAGACAAGGAAGAGGATGAAATCTTTGATATCATGTCTCAGGAGATACCCTACTTTATCTTTATCTCTGATCTTAGCTGGTTTATACCATTCATCTACAACGCAGAGAAGGATATGAAGGGATTCCTGGAAAATATTATAGCGAAGGGAAGACTTCATAATATTTACATGTTCAGTGATATCGGTATGGATAAAAGAGAACTTGTCTCCGGGTATGCTGCATACGAGAACTTTATCGCCCATAAAGAGGGTATACATCTGGGTGGAAAAGTGGCTGATAACCCGACTCTTAATTTTGAGTATATTCCATTCCTGGAGCAGACCAAGTCCGAGAAACCCGGAATCGGTCAGATTCCTGGTGTGACTGAGGAAAATGCTACCGAGAAAGTTGTTATTCCATTGGCAAGGAGATAATTCATGATAACGATGCTAATGTTTGACCCGGATGGGGAGGAGAGCAGGACTCTCATGGAACAATCGAGTTATGCCGTGGCCCACCAGTCAGAAGATCAGCTGGTGGTCAATTGCTTTGCCAGGACTGAGCAGGCCAGAAAAGAAGTGGAGAAGGGAAAGCTGCTGGATGTGGCTTTCCTGGATGTCACTGCTCCGGGCGGGATCGGTCTGAGCAAGGATGTAAGGCGGGAAAATGAATTGGCTCAGCTGCTGCTGATTGCGGATGCCAGTGTCTCACCCATGAAATACATGACACCGGATATCCGAGCTGCATCCCTCCTTCTAAGACCATTTCCCACTGATGTCAGCAAGCAGATCGTATATCAGTTTTTTCAGTCTATTTTCCGGGAACAGAACGAAGCTGAGGAAGACCGGAAGATGGTGATTGAAAACCGGGAAGGGCGTATCTCTATCCCTTATTCCAAGATTTATTATATCGAAGTCAGGGGAAAGAAAATCTACGTGCGCCTTAAGGAAAAAGAATACAGCAAATATGAAACCATGGATAACATAATGAAACAGCTACCGAATGAATTTATTCGTTGTCACAGAAGCTTTGTGGTTAACAAGACTTACATCACCAGGCTGAAAATCTCCGAGAATACCATCTATCTTCAGGACGATATTATGGTCCCCCTATCGAGGAGTTATAAGCCGGACCTGAAAGAGTTCATGAAGAGTCAAGTATGAAGGGAAAAGAGGAGAAACCTGTGAATTACGAAAGCTATTATATTACGGAGGAAGAATTTTATTTTCTTCTGGCAGGAAAAGGCATACCAAGATGGTACGGAATGACATCTGATTCCAGGGGGTTCGCCTCGGAAGGGCTGAATAAGGAAGATCTGTACCGAATCCTGGGTAAACTCTATCAGAAAGGGTTTGTCAGCTGGAAAGGAGATCTTGTCAGATTAGAGGGAGTTGCATCTGAGATGATGGATATTCTCCTTCCTTCCAGATGCTGTATGCGGATGGAACATGAGGAATCAAATGGTCATGCCATCTTTTATTTCCATGGAAACCGGGCAGTACTGCTGGAAATGAGTCATACCGAGCTGCGGACTTTTCGCATGACTATTCTGCTTCAGCAGGAGGTGACGGACTATCTTATCGATAACGAAGTATTCCCGGAGGAGAATCTCTTCTATGATGAGACTGAGGAGGATGAGACTGCGGAGGAAAGTAAGAATTCACGGACTGTAGCAACCCTCACTTTCCTGCATCCAAGAATGGGAAACGAGATAGAGAAAATCCTCGTGAAAGAAGAAGGAATTGATACATTTTTACATATAATACGTGAAGGTGTACACCAGAGTGTGCACTATAGTCCCGAAGTATGGAAGAACGAGATTCTCACGTTATGTTCTGCACATAATGGATGAATATGATAGGAGACAATTATGATTTTAGTGGAATTAGTGGTACCTGCCATGGATGAGACTTTTGATTTTATGCTGGATGAAAATGCGCTGATCGAGCAGGTTTTGGGAGAGATTGAAGAGATGCTCTCCAAGAAATTAAAACAGCCATTACCGGAAAATGATTCTCAGTTTCTGCTGTGCTCCCTGGATCAGAATCAGATTCTTTCCAGGTTCCATACACTTAATGAAGCCGGCTTAAAGGACGGAAGTAAGATCATGTTGATCTGAAACAGGTCAAGCAAGGTGAAAAATATGCATTTCGTGGAATAAATGTGCGAATTAAGAATATTCGTATTATACTTGGACCATGAAAGGAATGAGAGCCTATGTATACAGAAATTAACTTGATAAAGGTGAACCAGATCATACAGGAATTAAGGCGTCTGGAACAGATTTTGATGAGAGAATACGATTCTCTGTCTGAGGTAATCTTCAACCTGAGAAGAATTGAAGAGCAGGGTATCAAGATTTCCGCCAGGAAGCTGGAAGCTCAGAAAAGTAATCTTTATAACCAGATCCGCAAGGTCCAGTCTCTCCGAATTACCTTGGAGAAGATTATTCAGCTTTATCAGAAGACTGAAAACAGCATATCGGATTATGAAGATAACAGAGTATATCCTGGAGGAATCATCTACCCGAGCTGGATCTCAGTTATTTTGAAAAATATGAATAAGGCTCTCCTTGATGCAAATATAAGATTTGAGTAAGGAGGAGAGAAGGAGGTACCAATATGGCAAATAAAATCAAAGTAAACACAACCAGGCTTAACGCAGATGCAAATGAAGTTGCAGCCCGGATCTCGTCATTAAAAAAAGAGATGGCAGCAATGAAGCAGAGTGTAAATCAGATGAACAGCATGTGGACAGGGGAAGCAAAAAATGCCTTTGTTCAGGCTTTTAATGATGATATGAATGCCCTGAATACCCTGATCAATAACTTTGAGGATATTCATCGATTTGAAGTGAATGCAAAGACAAAATACGATAATTGTGAAAAACAGGTTGAGCAGCTTGTCAACAGCATCAAGGCATAAGGGGGAGAGAAAATGGCTGGTATTCAATTAAAAGTATCTCCGGATGTTCTGAAATCTAAAGCACAGGAGATTACAACACAGATCAATAAAGTCCAGAGTGACTGGAATAAGAAATCCTCCCTTATCGAAAACTCCAAGACATATTGGGAGGGAGATGCAAGCAACGTTCATAGAAAATCAAAGAAGAATCTGGAAGATGATGTAAACAGAATTATCAAAAGACTGAAAGAACATCCCAGTGATCTCTTAGCCATGGCCGGTGTGTATATTGACGCAGAACAGCAGGCTACTCAGATTGCAAACAGTCTTCCTGACGATATCATTGTATAGAGAGGGAGGGAATCATCATGGCAAAAACATCATTTCAGATCTGGATGGATTATAAAAATGCAACCAATTCGGCAAATCGTCTGGACGAGATTGCCAATAAGATTGAGAATGCCTCTCAGAGAGATCTTATGGGTAATCTGAATCAGTTAGCTTCAAATTGGAAAAGCGATTCTTCCAATCAATATCGCAAGAAAGGTCAGAACATCTCAAATAACCTGACATCCATCGCAAAAAATCTTAGAAAAACCGCATCCACCATCAGAACCATGGCTAAAAATACCTATGATGCAGAGATGCAGGCATTACAGATTGCAAGAGCCAGAACTTATAAATAAAGAATTATAAAGAAATTTTATAATATAAGAAATACACTTTTAAACCAGGAAGGAGAAAGCACTATGGCACATCAGATTCAGGTAACAACCACACAAATGAAGAACAAGG
>JBGVCE010000233.1:0-3173 GCA_045226235.1 Anaerobutyricum sp. | reverse complement strand
ATCCTTATGCATCTGCCTGGAAGAGGCAGCCGTTTTATGGGCGGATGATTTCCTTGGCGCGATGAGACACTTTTCATCATAGCCGATCAGGTCCTCCCTGCCGCCTTTGATCAGGGCTTTTTTCACCAATTCATAATTATCCGGATTCCGATATTGGATCAGCGCCTTCTGCATCTGTTTTTCTTTGGCTGACACCGGCACATAAACCGGCTTCATATCCCTGGGATCCAGGCCGGTGTAGAACATGCAGGTGGAAATAGTCCCTGGCGTGGGATAAAAATCCTGCACCTGCTCCGGCATGTATCCGAGATCTCTGACATATTCTGCCAGGGCGATGGCCTCTTTTAGTCCGGACCCCGGGTGAGAAGACATAAGGTAGGGAACGAGGTACTGCTTCTTTCCCAATCGATGGTTGGTCTTCTCATAAGCTCTCATAAATCTTCCGTAGATTTCATTTGAGGGCTTACCCATCCTGTTTAGCACAGTGTCACAGACATGTTCCGGGGCAACCTTCAGCTGTCCGCTTACATGATACCTGCAGAGTTCTTCCAGAAAGCCGGATTTTTTGTCGGCCAGCACATAATCAAAACGGATTCCGGACCGGATAAATACTTTTTTAACTCCAGGCAAGGCCCGGAGTTTGCGAAGCAGCTCGATATAGTCCCTGTGGTCCGCGTCCAGATTCGGACAAGCCGTTGGAAAAAGGCATTGACGGTTCTTACATACTCCTGCCGTCAGCTGCTTCCTGCAGGCAGGATGTCGAAAATCTGCCGTGGGGCCTCCCAGATCATGAATATACCCTTTAAAATCGGGATCTTCCAGCATGATCTTAGCTTCCCGCAAGATAGATTCATGGCTTCTGACCTGCACCCTGCGGCCTTGATGGAAAGTGAGAGCGCAGAAACTGCATCCCCCGAAGCAGCCCCTGTTGCTTACCAGAGAGAATTTTACTTCCCGGATAGCCGGCACTCCCCCCTTACTGTCATAAGAGGGATGCCAGGTCCTCATATAAGGCAGCTCATAGACGTGATCCATCTCCTCCGTCGACAATGGCAGAGAAGGTGGATTCTGTACGATATACTCCTTCTCCCTGTAAGGTTCCACCAGGACCTTAGCCGTGATGGCATCTGTATTCATATACTGTTGATAGTAGCTTCTTGCATAATCTTCCTTAGAAGACGTTATCTGGGACCAGGAAGGAAGTATTACCGGGTCCCCTCCCAGTTCTTCCGGATCTTTACACCGGAAAACCGTTCCCCGCACATAGGTGATATCTTTTACATTCAGACCACCGTCCAGGGCCTCCGCGATCTCCAGAACAGACCTTTCCCCCATTCCGTACATGAGCAGATCTGCCCCGGAATCCAGGAGTATGCTCCTCTTTACTGTATCACTCCAATAGTCATAGTGGGCCAGGCGGCGGAGGGAAGCCTCGATTCCACCCAGCAGGATCGGAGTTTTTTTATAGGTTCTCCGGATAAGATTCGAGTAAACGATGGCAGCTCTGTCCGGCCTGGCAGAGAAACCGCCGCCGGGTGTGTAGGAATCCTGGTGTCTCCTTTTCTTGGAGGAGGTATAATGATTAACCATAGAATCCATGTTCCCCGCGGACACGAGAAAGGCGAGTCTGGGTTCCCCGCAGACACAGATGCTGGAATCATCCTTCCAGTCGGGCTGTGCGATTACGGCAACCCGGTAACCGGCATCCTCCAGGATTCTGGTGATGATAGCCATGCCGAAAGAAGGGTGGTCCACATAGGCATCCCCGCTTACATAGACGAAGTCTGCCTGCTGCCAGCCTCTCTCTTCCATCTCTATTCGGTTCATCGGTAAAAAGCCTTCATATTTACTCATCTGCTGCTCCGGTTTTTTTGTCCTTTTCAAGTTATTTTTGTAATATCGAATTACTCCATCTGATAGTAACCCATAGCTATCCATGGGTCAAGAATTCTTTTCTTTGAGGCACCGTAGTTCCTCCGGTGTCAGTTTTCGGCATTCTCCGGGTTTCAGCAGAGGGTCCAGAACCAGGCCTCCCATGGAGATCCGTTTCAGGTAGACTACCTTTCTCCCCACAGCCAGGGCCATTCGTTTCACCTGGTGGTACCTGCCCTCCTTCACCGTGATGCAGACGCTGTATCCGGACATGTTGTCAGGCAGGTGTCTGTCTATCTCTTCCTCTGTCGCATGACGGAGCAATGCGGGCATCGTCTTCTTCTCATCCCCGATATCCAGCCCTTCCCGGAACTTTCCGGCTTCCTCCTCCTCCACAGGTCCGTCCAGCAGGGCAAAGTAACATTTATCCACATGTTTTCGGGGGGATAGAAGCTCGTGGGCCAGATTACCGTCATCCGTCAGCAGCAGCAGACCTTCCGTATCTTTATCCAGCCTGCCCACCGGAGAGACATTACGGTAAACCGTCGGGCTGTATGCAGTATCATCGAAATCCTGCCCCAGCACCAGATCCAGCACAGTCTCCTCCCGGTCCGAACTTCTGGCGGAGATTACCCCGGAGGGTTTATTAAGCATCAGATAGTGGCAGGAACTATGATTCAGAAGAAGGCCATCGAGGCAGACTTCATCTTTCAGAGGTGATATCTTATGCCCGGGATCCGTAACAGCCACCCCGTTCACTTTGACTTTCTTACTCTTTAACCATTGCCTGGCCTTACTCCGGCTCTCCCCGGAAGATTCACTTATATATTTATCCAGTCTTATCTGTTTATCCAATCCTAACTCTCCTCAACTACCGAAGGGCCGTCGTATCTCTACGACGACCCTTCTTAAGATGGATTCTTTTCTTCTCTAAATAAGGCTTTGTGCCCGGTATCCTTCCGAGATAATATCAAGCTGTTTTGAGAAATGCTGGAGTTTAGCCAAATCATCAAGCAGGTAGATCCGGTAGAACTCATCCTGAATCTTATTAACCTCTCTTTTGTTGGCAATCTTATAAAGATTCTGGATGTTATTCAGGATATCTTTGATGGTATTTTCTCTCTTCTGATGATATACCTGTGCATCCATGATCTCATCCCGCACCTCTGACATAGCATGATCGATATCATCGATGGCTGCAGAAGCATCACTCAGTTTCTGCTGAATACGCTCGGGGATACTGCCTTTGTACTTGTATTGGAGCGAATGCTCAATCGTCGCCCAATAATTCATACCCATGG
>JBGVCE010000232.1:0-2096 GCA_045226235.1 Anaerobutyricum sp. | reverse complement strand
TCGCTACCGGAATCTGCATCAGGATCTGTGACCAGATTCGCCGGATAACACCGGATTATGAAACAGCAAGAAAATATGTGGATGCATTCTCCTGGGAGTCATGGAAGGAACAGCTAAAGGATTTCCTCGGAAGAAGTGCCGATGCAATGATCGCTCTGGAAGAGAAAGAGCAAAAGTATGATCCTGCTACCCATCCGGCACGATTCAACCGGATTGCAGAGAACTGGGACAGCATTCTGAAAATCATAGAAGAAGAGATGCCGACTCTGGATGAATATGAGCACTTGATGGAAGAAATCGGGCTCACGGAAACTTATGAAGATCTTGGTCACAGCACAGAAGAAACCAGATTGACTTTTTATGCCACCAAAGACATCCGGGATAAATACATCGGAAGCCGCCTGCTTTGGGATCTGGGTATGCTTGAGACCGTGGGTGAAGAAATCTTTAGTGTCATATAATGTTGTCTTGTTTCCCCTCTTGTCAGTTTGTCAAAATAATATATAATATATCTTATAATAAACATTTGATAAAAGATGTAAGGATAAATTGACGATTGAAATGGAGACAGATTTATGAAGAAAAAGGCAGGTAACCGGCAGAATCTCATGAGGATCATTAGGCTGTTGAGACATTCAAAGCCCATGACCAGACAGGAGATTGCCAGAGAGCTGGATCTCAGTATGCCCACTGCACTGGCAAATATCGAGGAATTGTTGACAAATGGGATACTGGCAGAAATCGGGGAGAATGCATCCACAGGAGGAAGAAGAGCAAAGCTGTTCGGCTTGCGTAATGAGGGATGGTACGGACTGGGGATCCAGATTACCAGAAGACATGTCCGTTTTGCCTTGACAGATCTGGCAGGACAGGTCCTTCAGTATGAAAGGATCAGGCATCCTTATCAGGATACATCCTCCTGGTACCGTGATTTAGGGACGCGTTTAGAGGAGTTTACCGAAAAACTGGATGTGGATCCTTCGCAGATTCTGGGGGCAGGAATCTCCTTCCCGGGCATTATAGACCGGGAAAATAACATGATACTGCACTCACATGTTTTTGATCTGAAAAATGTCAGTCTGGACAGATTTTACCGGTGTATTCCTTACCCCTTGATCGTTGAAAACGATGCGAATTGTGCATGTTATGCCGAGAGAAATCATGAGAAGGAATCCTATCTGTATATTTCCCTGAATGAATCTGTAGGAGGAGCTCTGATGATAGACCGGCATCTGCATGGTGGTAGTAACTGGAATGCCGGAGAAGTCGGACATGTTATCTTATATCCTCAGGGGCGGATCTGTTATTGTGGGAAAAAGGGATGCTCTGATGCTTATCTGAATACCGGAGTGCTGATCCGTGAAGAAAACGATTCGGACGAAACTTTGGACGATTTCTTTCACAGACTGGAAGAGAAAGACCCTGAAGCGGTATCTGTCTGGAATACTTACCTGGATGATCTGGCACTTTTATGCAGCAATATGCGTATGGTCCTGGATATGGATATCATCATCGGAGGAGAGATTGGAGCCTGTATAGATCCATGGATTGAGGAGCTTTCTATGAGGGTGGAGCCGATGGATCTTTTTTCCAGGGATGTTGATTATATCTCAGCATGTACCTGCAAGAAGCATATCTTTGTTGTGGGAGCTGCTTTAAATGCCATAGAACACTTTGATGAAAATATATTGCAATGAAAAAAGGCAGGAGCCCATGCATATAATCGCTTGGGCTCCTGCCTTTTCTAAGCAAAATCCTACCAGTTAGTATAGATGTCCTCTATTCTGTCTGGCACAACTATTCCATTAAATGGGTCGTCGGGAGAGGGATACGGGAGTGCAAAAAAATAATCCGTAATTCCGCCGGATACATTGGCTAAAACATCCATTTCGAGTCTGATTTTGTTGTTGGCAAAGATTTTCTTTCTTCTTTCATACTGTTAACCTCCTATTAGCGATCGGAACGCTTCTTGTTGTTTTTAAATTTCTGTTTTTTATTCTGTTTTCTTGCCTCAGTTACTAATACGATAGAAGTAATAGGAGGGGTAAAAATTTTTTTACCCAAACCAGACTGCTATGCACTTAGCTGCATAAAAA
>JBGVCE010000231.1:0-3360 GCA_045226235.1 Anaerobutyricum sp. | reverse complement strand
AATCATCTGTAACTTTTCTGACACACTGCATATTCCAAACCTCCTATCCTAATGTGACCGCACTGATCATTTCCTTCTTCGGAACTCCACATTCCGGACAGGTCCAGCTGTCAGGCAGATCTGCAAATGCGGTTTGGTTTTCCTTGTCCGGATCATACTCATAACCACAGCCGGGGCATACATAACGTCCCTGGGCGGTTGCCTTTGTGTTCTTGTACAAAGGCTCTTCCGGTTTTGTCTGCACCGGTTTTGCATTAGGATCCGGCTTGGGAAGATCACTGTTTAATTTGGCTGTGAGGATTGGTATGATTTCATTCATATCTCCCACAATACCGTAGTCACAGTTTTCAAAGATTGGCGCATCCGGATTCTTGTTGATGGCAACCACGGTATGTGCTTTGCTGATTCCACGAAGATGCTGACCGGCACCTGAGATTCCACATGCGATATAGAGGGTCCCGGTGAATTTTACCCCGCTCATTCCCACAAAGCGATCCCTGGGTAAAACCTGGAGTCGCTCTGCAGCAGGTCTGGAGCAGGCCAGGACAGCGCCGGCACTTTTTGCCAGTTCTTCCATCATTGGCATCCGCTCCTTCACTGCGATACCCATACCGACCGATACGGCCCGTTCTGCTTCCTCCACCGGAGTCATGGTATCCGCTTCCAGTGAGAAATCGAATCCGTCTCCAATGAGGATTTCAACCAGTTTGTTAACATTTGCTTCGTTGCTGCCTTCCTGGATCATGGTTTTAAGACGCTGGTTTTTTCCACGGATCCGGAAAGGCTCATTGATAATTGTTACACTCATGTAGCTACCTCCTATGCTGTTTAATCGGATTCGACTATGTCGATTATTGATAGTATAATTATATCATAACCGGACGTATTTTCGCACAATTTTTCTGTTAATAACCAATTTTATGAAAAGATTGAAAATGGGTGGACGCTGTATTATATTGTTATATAATAAAGCTTTGAATACTATCTCAGGGGTCATAAAATGAAATCGATAAACCTATTTACTTATACGCGTGTTCCTTCATCCTATGCAACGGAATATATGAACATGCTGGCAGGCAGAGACAAAAAAATATATGTCAGATCTCATGAGTATGAATCTGTAAAAACCTTGGTGGAGGTATTGCTTCAAGACCAGGTTCCTATTGAATGGATGGAGGGTTTTTTCTTTTCATTTAGCATACGGCAGATCAGTAAGGAATTTGATCTTTTAAAGATCAATCCGGGAAAATATGCGCTGAATATCGAGCTGAAAAGTGAACCGGTAGAAGAGGAGGACATTCTGAAACAATTGAGGCAGAACAGGTACTATCTAAGTCATGCCGCCAGGGAAATCCGGTCCTTTACCTTTATTGCTTCCACAAAAGAATTTTATGAATTCAAGGACGACCGGTGTAGAAAATGTCAGGTCCATGAGGTAAGGGCGTGTCTGAGAGATTTTGAAGAATATCTTAAGGAAGGTATCGAAAGAATCTTTGAGCCCAGACAGTTTCTGATTTCTCCCTTAAATACTCCGGATCAGTTCCTGCAAGGACATTATTTTCTTACCCGGCAGCAACAGGAGATTGAGGAAAGCATCCTTAAGCATATCGAAGATAACAGAGGAAATGCAGCTATCATCGGAATATCCGGTGGGGCAGGTACAGGGAAAACTCTTCTTCTATATGATATTGTTCGAAAAATCGCCCGGGAAGATAACCCTTGTTGTATCATTCACAGCAGTAATCTCAGAGATGGTCACGGGTATCTGAAGGATCATTGGGAATATGTAGATATTATTCCGTTTTACAGTCTGGAGACCGATGGTCTGATAAAGATAGAGAATTATAAATATCTCTTTATTGATGAAGCTGATGGCATTGATATAACTGCCATAGATAAGATTATAGAAATAGTACAGGAGAAAGGCCTGACTGCCATCTATTCCTTTGATTCCGATCAGTGGATGGTTCCGGAAGACAGGAAAGAATCCGTTTCCACCCATTTGCGAAAGATAGAAGAGTACCGGGAGTACACCCTCTCTGAGAAGATCAGGACCAGTACGGAGATTATCAATTTCTTCCGGTCCATGCTGAATCGTCATGAGGGGATACGATCATACACAGACTATTCGGACATTGATGTCATCTATGCGAATAATAACAAAGAAGCGCTTGAAATTATCAATTTATACGAGAAACAGCTTAGGTACAAATTCATAGCTAATGCTTTCTCCGCAGAGGAGAAATATCAATCCTCAGACAGTCTGGATACTCCGAATGCTTCTCATACCATGGAACAGGGGTTTGATAATGTACTTATCCTAATGGATGATCATTTTCGGTATGATGAAGAAGGAAAACTCTGTGGACCGGTATATGCAAACACTGAGACATTGTTCTACAAACTCATGTTTCAGGATGTATCCAAAGCCAGGAGCAAGCTTTGTGTGCTGGTGACCGGAAACTATGAGCTTTTCCTGCAGATCTCTTCTATAAAATATACAATGCTTGAAAGATATCAATACCACACCAATGAGGAAGAATATCATTTCTCCGGCAAGAAAATCAGTAAACTGGCCAAAATGGTGAAGACTAATATGGCAGAACTCGATGAGGATGAGTGTCTGGCTGCATCTGATAACGTGGACATCATCCTAGGGGAAGTGTTTGGATTTGACCTAAACCGAAAAGTGGTAAGAAACAGTATCCGCTATCTGCGACGGATTATGAAAGACAATTCGTCGGCTGTTTCCTTTGTGAAAGCAGCCTCAGATTTTTTAGCCTACCTGGAAGAAGAGGATATCAGATAAGAAATGTAATCCGGAATAAAAATGACAGGAAGCGTTAGTGTGACGCTTCCTGTCTCCTTGTCTAAATAGCATTCGTGAACATGTCAGGCATCAGAAACTACCAGAGCCTATATATTGGCCGGAGACGGCACTTCCTCCAGATCCCTTGCCTAAAGTATATATATAGCCGCTCTTAAGAGTAAAATCATAACTGCCTCCAACCATACATTTCAGATAGCTTCCCATGTCACCGAACATATCTTTTTCCCCATACCAATCATCCCCGTAGGCCCGGTTAAGATGGTAGGTTCCGCTGGTGAGATTGATGGTTGCTTTCTGATCTTTTTTGATAAAGATCCGGGCGACAAGTTTGTCTTTGGATGTATATAGTTTAATGTAAGTGTTTCTTAATCCGGAATTGTCAATCGTCAGTTTGACAGAAGAGGATTCATAATCCGAATTGTGGTAGAGAATGTTTTTAGAGGGCAGACTACGTTTGCATTTTTTTGCCATCTTTTTGGAATCTTTGAAGTCGTTAAGTCCGTTGAAAAGCAGGCTGGCCTTGTAGAAAT
>JBGVCE010000230.1:0-2423 GCA_045226235.1 Anaerobutyricum sp. | reverse complement strand
AAAGATAGGAGAGCTTGAGCAACGCCTAAGTACTCTCTTGTCCAAAAACCTGTTTCGGATGGAAAAAAGATCCCAGCATAGGCTGGAGGGATACAGCGGACTTTATTTCTATAATCCTGAAGCAACGGTGGAAAGAGGTCAGGTGGTTTTGGCCCGATATATAGAAGAGAAAGAAAATATCGAGATTATTCCTGTTGATATGACCGATAAAGATGAATATGTATCAGAAAATGAATCAATTGTATTATTAAATAAGGTTCGCAGTATTTATCGGCCGGTTTATTTACCATGGAAGAGTTGAAAGCTGTCCGTTTCCAGATTGATCAGTACCAAGAAATGGCAGAAAATAACAATTGTCTTCCTTTACAGGATCCATGCTTTCCTAGTATAGTATAAGAAGGATATTATGTTATCATAGATTAAGTCTGTGGAGTTTATTATGGCCAGGAAATGTGTTGGATTAATTGAGGCAATTGGATTAGCGTCCGCGATTCAGGCAGCTGATGCTGCGGTGAAATCGGGCAATGTTGCTTTGATCGGCTACGAGTACTCCGGCTACGACGCACATATCGTCGTTAAGGTGGAGGGCAATGTCGGTGCAGTCAAGGCGGCAGTGCGCGCTGCCAAGCTTGCCACCAAGCAGGTAAAAGGCTACCTGTCCGGTTATGAATCCGTCAGTGAAAAGACAGGCCTTGACGAACATGTCTATGATATGCTGATCCATAACAAACAGACGGTAGGTGATCCGCTTCAGATTGCTTCCGGCAAGAGGCCTCAGGGTACCGGCAAGAGTGCCAAGTGGGTTGGCCACTGGGATCCTTACCATTGTTATATTTATGAATAATATTTCTCGACTAACCATTACCGGCATCTTCGGATGCCGGTTTTTTCTTTTTTTACAGTAAAAGCAAAGTAAATAAAATCTCTTGCATCTTTAGATGAATGCAAGTATAATGGACGAAGCGGATATCCCTAAGTGGAATTCGACTATATTTAAAGGAGAAAAACATATGAAACATCTCTCAAAACAAGAGAAGCATGAGCAGTGTATGCGGGAAATCAAAAGCACACTCATCGTGGTGGCTTTATGTTGTGTATGGCATGTCGCTTCGGCTTTTCTGCTCAATGGCACCGGATTGTATTTTCTGGGGATGCCGGCCTGGATCAGCGTATCCGTCTTAGGTACGATTGTTCTTGCACTCTTAGGAGTAGGCTATCTCCTCAAGTTTGTATTCGTTGATTTCGAGTACGATGATGAAGAGGAGGATGTATTATGACAGGCAATCAGAAAATTATCCTTATCATTTTGATCGCGTACCTTCTTCTGAATACGGTCATCGGTATCCTTTTCAGCAAGAAACAGAATGCGGAGAGTAATCTTTCCTCCGAGAAGAAATTCTTTATCGGAAGCCGTGGCATGAACGGGTTGATCCTCGCTATGACTACCATGGCGACCTACACTTCCGTAAGTTCCTTCGTCTCCGGTCCCGGTGCGGCAGGACTTACTTATGGTTATGCCCAGGTATGGATCGCTGCAGTGCAGATTCCTGTGACATTCCTTGTGCTGGGTGTTCTTGGAAACAAACTGGCCCTGGTATCCAGACGGTCAGGAGCAGTGACGGTTGTTGGTTATCTGAAGGCCAGATACAAAAGTGACCTTCTGGTCATCGTCACCAGTTTATTAATGGTGGCCTTTTGTACAGCACAGATGATCGGCCAGTTTACCGGCGGAGCTACACTGATTTCTTCCATCACCGGTCTGAATCATGTGACTTCCCTGGTTATCTTTGGTGCAGTTGTCATCGCTTATACCGCTTTCGGCGGATTCACCGCCGTAGCCATCACGGATACCATTCAGGGTATCATCATGTGTTTCGGTACATTTTTATTTATTTTCTACGTATTAAAAGCCGGGGGTGGCCTGGCAGGAATCGATGCCGGTTTACAGACCAACCTCCCCGATGTCTATAATAATCTGACTTCTGTCTATACACCGGGAAGCCTCTTAAGTTTCTGGGTTCTGGTCGGATTTGGTACTCTGGGTCTTCCACAGACAGCAGTGAGAGCTATGGGATTCAAAAATACCAAGAGTCTTCATTCTGCTATGTGGATCGGCGCAGTAACATGTAGTTTTATCATCGTCGGCATGCATATGGCAGGTTGCTGGGCAGGTGCTCTGGTTGATACAGCAGATCTTCCCACATCTGACTTCTTCGTGCCTTATATCGTCCAGAAGATCATGCCGGTAGGCGTAGCAGGTATCTTCCTGGCAGCTCCTATGGCAGCAGTTATGTCCACAGCTGACTCCCTGCTGATTCTGGCTACGGCAACCATCGTTAAGGATCTCTGGCGCACCTATGTGGTAAAGGATGATCCTAAGAAGATTGAGAGCTACAATAAAAACATTCAGCTGGTTAGTACTT
>JBGVCE010000229.1:0-2013 GCA_045226235.1 Anaerobutyricum sp. | reverse complement strand
AAGCTCCTTGAATTCATACGAATTATGAAACCTTGCGGCACTCTTCGAATAAACCAGTTTGCCATCTTCATGGAGCGATTTGAGCTCGTCGAGATAATTCCGCCTAAATACCGCAGACATAACCTTTACCGGAAGAAAAAACTTCTTGTCACTCGCTTTCCAGTGCCTGTCTTTGTCAAGTCCGCCACCGAGCACTATCGTATGCAGATGCGGATGGTATTTCAAGTCGGAGCCCCAGGTGTGCAGGATGCAGATATATCCTATTTTTGCACCCAAATGCTTAGGATCCTGCGACAGTTCGGAAAGGGTCTTGTTAGCCGCATGATACAGTACGTCATAAAGGAGCTTCTGGTTAGCATAAACAAGCGTGTAAAGCTGGCTTGGTATCGTGAAGACTGTATGAAAGTACGGGGCATCAAGCACGTCCTC
Source organism: Anaerobutyricum sp. (assembly GCA_045226235.1). GTDB lineage: Bacteria > Bacillota > Clostridia > Lachnospirales > Lachnospiraceae > Anaerobutyricum. The sequence continues at coordinate 1,584 of JBGVCE010000229.1, read as the reverse complement.
CCTGCGAAGGTCCAGCCATTCATCCACATCCATCCCCTGGCACATGGGGCAGTGACGGTTTTTACAGGAATTATAATGGATGAACCTGGCCTGGCAGGAAACGCATTCGCTCAAATGTGTGCCCATCTCAGAAGTGCGGCATTTCCGGATACATTGTATGGCATTGAACTGCTCGTCGCTGAACTGTCGGTCGGCTATATTTGGAAGGAACTGCTCGAATACATCCTGTATGGTGGCATTGCTCATTCTTTGTATCCCTCAGTTATTATTGACTTGTCATGTGAACGCCTGTCTAAAGGGCTTTTAACACCCATAATGGATTTGTTTGACACATGAACGTATACGGCTGTGGATGCAGGAGATTTATGTCCAAGCATGGCCTGTACGTACTCACGTTTTGTATCGTCTTCGATGAGATGTGTGGCGAAGGAGTGCCTTAAGGTATGCGGATGAGCAGTGACGCCGGCATCCTTTGCTATCTTTTTGAGCATGCACTCAATTCCGCCGGGATGAAGAGGTTTGTGAGGCTTCCTCAGCGAAACGAAGAGGATGTTTCGTGGTTCAGGACAGGAATACCAGTAAGCCTTCAAAAGTTCAAGAGTCCTTTTGGAGAGAATGGTCCAGTGATCCCCATGGTTCTTGGAGTCCCTTATGTGAACCTGCATTGTGCTCATATATATGTCTGACGGAGCCAGCCGGCAGATTTCACCCACCCGGAGACCTGATGAGTATGTAAGTGCGATAATGGCTTTATTCCTTATATTGTCGGCGGTATCTATCAGCCTTTCAATTTCCTCTAATGAACATACGGTTGGAAGATGCCAGTCGATTTTCATACGAGGGATCACCTCAAAATCCCATGGTTTTTTCAGGATGATGCGGAAGAAGAATGACAGAGCGGACATGATACCGTTACAGGTGGCAGGGGAACATGAGGTGTTTCTTTTTGACAGTATGTAATCTTTGGCATCAAATATGGAAATATCTTCCAAGGCCTTGTTGCCAAGCCATTTCAAAAAACTGGAAACATGGTAAATGTATTGCTTGGTGGATAGACTGGTAAGGTTACGGAAAGAACACTCTTCCGTGATTTTGTCAAAAACATTTTCGTACATAAAAAACCTCCATAAAAAAAGTAGTATAGTTATCTGAAAAGAAATATTTTATGGAGGAGCACGAACAATCTTAATTATTCTCTTGTAATGTAAGGATAAAAATGTTATTCTTGTCATGGCGGTAGTTTTGACTTTCGAGAGTGATAAGTTTTTGTGTGGTAACTTAAACTATACACCATCTTGAATTCATTTACTACTGCCATTTATAAAAATAAGCCGCTAGCTCAATGACCTTGGCAGGCCGTCGCGCAGCGACTTAGTTCTCTTTAAATATATCTTGCCATGGAGGAAAACATGACGATCGACGAATACATTGACTATTATAAAAAGAATGGTTATATCAAGGAGATGCGCAAATATGTAGGGCATGCTCCGATTATGAGCTGTGCATGCGGCGTGATCATAGAGAATAACAATGGGGAGATATTGCTGCAGAAACGTCGGGATAACGGTCGCTGGGCAATCGTAG
>JBGVCE010000228.1:0-4410 GCA_045226235.1 Anaerobutyricum sp. | reverse complement strand
AAATGAATATTGAAGCCATGGGCAAACATTAACATGTTTCCTTCCTCAAGGTTTGGCTCGATGCTCTCTTTATAAAGCTTAGCCTGTTTCTCGTCATTGATGAGAATCATGATGATATCAGCCTGTTTTGCTGCCTCTGCTGCTGTATATACCTTAAGGCCCTGTGCTTCTGCTTTTGCCCAGGATTTACTACCCTCGTAAAGGCCGATGATAACATTACATCCGGAATCCTTTAAGTTAAGGGCATGTGCGTGACCCTGGCTGCCATAGCCGATGATCGCGATCGTTTTTCCGTCTAATAACGATAAATCACAGTCTTCCTGGTAAAAAATCTTTGCTCCCATTGTTCGTTCCTCCTAGTTCATTACATTTCTTATGAAATAATATGTTAATTACATTCTTAACAGAATGAATATAAACCGCATTAATTTACTTGTCCGACTTTAGTATCATACTATTCTTTGTGGCGAAAATCAAGTAATTATGAATAAATATGCAATAATTATGCACACTTCCTATGGACGGTCCTCCTAGATCAGTACCTCCATACCTCTCTGAAGGCCTGTGATACCTGTCCTGACCAGCTCTACCACGTCATAATCAGAAAGCAGATTCAGGAATGCATCCAGCTTATTCTGATTACCGGTCAATTCCATCATCAGGGTTTCTGTGGACACATCCACAATCTTGGCGCGGAATACATCAGCGATGGCGATGAGATCCTGTTTCTCCATCTTACCGGCCATAACCTTGACCATCAGCAGTTCTCTGCATACAGAAGTCTTATCTTCCAGAACGATGATCTTGCGAACCTCCTCCAGTTTCTCAATCTGGCAGCGGATCTGCTCCAGGATCTGGTCATCCCCGGAAACCAGAACCGTGATTCTGGTGAAACGCTGATCCTGGGTTCTTCCGGCGCTGATGGTTTCTATATTGTAATTTCTGCGGGTAAATAAACCTGCGATCCGGCTAAGAACACCGGGATTATTATCAACCAGCAATGATAATGTTGTCTGTTTCATACTACTTTGCTCTCCTTAATATTAATAGGTCGAGATACCTTCCGTCTTCTCCGGATAATATCCTTCGATAAATTTGTCATTTCCGATACCATAAGCATCATCGATTCCCGGGTCTTCCCCTGTTCCAAAGATAAACCACTGAATTGCCTGGGCGTTCAGTTCATAATCAGGCTGGATAACCCATGCGCCGCCGCCGCTGAGTCTTCCTTCTGTGAATGAACCCTCATAAGGTATACGCAGCTGTTCAATCTCTGTGGTTCCCATGGAGATGACAGACATAAGCAGGCTTCTGATCTGTTTCTCCGTAAGGTCGGTGGTAACATAATTCAAAGCCTTCATGCATATGTTGGTAATGGTCATGATATCTGCGCTTTTTAACTCATTAAAAATGGAAATGAGGACTTTTCTCTGACGGTCGGTACGGCCGTACTCTCCCGATATATCCTGACGGATACGACAATAAGCCAGGGCCTGGTAAGGAGTCATAAGATTCTGCCCGGCCACTACTTTCTTCTCATCATGTTTTGATGTGGCATATGCAGTCTGCAGGAAATAAGCTTCTGCTTCCGTCAGCTCCATAGGCACACCGCCGATCAGATCCACACATGCCCGGAAAGCCTCCATATCAACTTCCGCATAAGCGTCAAGCTTCACCCCAAAGTTTTCCGCAATCGTCTTATATACAAGCTGGACTCCTCCGAACTGATAAGCCGCATTAAACTTGTGATATCCGTAGCCCGGTATGTCAATATACATATCCCTCATCAAAGAGGTAAGTTTTAATTTTCCGTTTTTGAGATCGATGGTAGCAATCATGGTTGTATCAGAACGCCCTTGCTCTGTCTCATCCGATCGTTTATCTGCACCGATCAGAAGAATATTTACCACATCCTGATCGTAAACCAGATCCGTCTCTATGACGTCGGCATCCTCCAGGGATGTCTCGGTATCCGTCACAACAGTCGCAGTCATTGCCTTAATATAAGCATTGGCAGCTCCGGCAGCAGCGGAACCCACAAATAGAGCGACCAAAACGATACAGGTCACAACCTGAGCCAACAGTCGAAGCCTTCTCTCTTTCTTCCGCGATTTCTTGGACTTTCTAACGTCCTTCTTTGGTTCTGTATTCAAAATAAAACCTCCCATAAGCTGAAATACTATATGCTAGATTATACTACTTTTTTATTCATTGCAATACAAAAACTTTTACTTTTTTCTTAAATCAGCCCTTTTTGGGGTTATAATCCTTCCAATATGTGGGATTCAGGGAGATTCTCCGAATCAGTGACACCGGAAGCTTCCTATAATTTTGTCCCAGTTTGTATCCAATATATTTTGCTGCATTCTGTATAAAAATATAGGGAAGCAGCGAAAATCTTCTCTTTCGAATAAAATAAAATATGGTATTTTTAACCAGGCGGATTCCCTCCGATTCTGACTTCACCTCGTCAAACAATCCCCCGGCGTCCACCTGGGAGACCGCCAGGTCAAAGTTTCGTTTCAACTGTTCCTTCGCTGAATAATTATGCCAGTGCCATACTTTTGCATCTGCCACATAGGCAATCTTCTTGCCTGCTTCGATCAGACGGCTGGCATATATCATATCTTCGTTAAAGATGGTGTGAAGAGGAAAACCTCCCAGCTCATCATAGACAGTCTTCCGGTAAGCAGCACAAACATTAGAACAGAAAAAGGTTTTTATCCCCAGTTCAGGGAGATCTTCACTGCTCTTGATCCTGCTCTGCTTGGGATAATTGAAAATCCGGGTGTAGGCTTCCACCGGATTGTCCTTCCAGTCTGCCATCTGCCTGCCGTAAGCAGCACATACCTCTTCATCCTGAAATGGTTCTATCAGCCGTTCTATGAGGTATTCATCTGCGGGAACAGCATCCTGAGTCAGAAGCAGAATGATATCACAATCACATTGTGCTGCCGCCATGTTTCTTGTTCCACCGTGATCAAAATCTTTCTTAGATATATGGATAATCTCCCCCTGGGGAAGTGTGGGAAAGACTTTGCTGTGGAAGAGGGATTCTTCTGTGTTGATCAGAAGGATCTTATGGGGCTGGATGGTCTGTCTCTTTAACATAGACAGATTGCGGTCCAGCTTTTTATCCGGATGGTATGTGGGTATGATCACATCAATTTTCATAGATAAATCCTCGTATATTCCTTACTGTTTCACGCCAAGCAGTCTGTCCACCAGTCTGACCGCCTCCGAGGCATCCCCGGAATAGCCGTCCGCACCGATTTCATCTGCGAATTCCTGGGTGGTGACCGCTCCTCCGATGATTACTTTGGAGGTCAGGTTCTTCCTGTTTCTCAGGGAGATGACATCCTTCATCTTCATCATGGTGGTTGTCATAAGGGCAGAAAGAACAATGACGGAGGCATTCTCTTTTTCCGCTGTCTCTATAATCCGGTCTGCCGGGACATCCTTTCCAAGGTCAATCACCTGATATCCATAGTTGCGCAGCATCAAAGCTACAAGATTTTTCCCGATATCATGGATATCTCCTTCCACCGTGGCAATGACCAGCACCGGTTTTTTCTCCTGGTTCTTTCCATCCTGAAGTTTCGGTTCCAGATATTTTATCGCTTCCTCCATGGCAGTGGCGCTGGAGATCAGCTGGGGCAGAAAGTATTCCTGGATTTCAAACAGCCTTCCCACCTCATTGATGCCTGGTATCAGCATCTCATCCAGGATCTGTTTCGCCGTGTTCCCTTTGCTTAGGCTTTCATCCACCAGCCGAAGGATACCCTTTCGGTTTCCCTTGAGTACTGCCTGATACACCTCAGAGCCAGACTGTTTTTTCCCGTCCGCACTCTTATCTTCCCCTTTTTCTCCTGATATATTCTTGGACCCGTTAACAGGGAGTTTAGCATTCTCCTTTGGTCTCAGGAGGTCCATATGTTTTATCTTATGAATATAGCGGATATCCGCATCTTTCTTATTCCTAAGCAGATCTGCCGCCAGGCCCAGGCCCATGACAAAGGAATCCGATGGATTGGCGATGGCCATGGTCAGTCCACTTTGCAGGGCCATGGTGAGAAAGGCCCCGTTGACATATGGCCGTTCAGGAAGACCGAAGGATATGTTAGACAGGCCAGCGGTGGTACACAATCCAAGCTGGTCTCTGCAATACCGGATGGTATCCAGAGTTTCCAGGGCGGCATATCTGTTGGCACCCACTGTGGTCACCAGACCGTCCACCACGATCTGGTCCATCCCGATACCGTACTCTTTGGCCATAGACAGGATTTTATTAATATTATCATGTTTCTCTTCGAGGCTCTCTGGCAATCCCTTTTCAGACAGTGGCAGCAAGATAAAAACAGCCCCGTACTTTTTCACCAGGGGAAGCAGGAACTCTGCCTTACCTGGTTC
>JBGVCE010000227.1:0-8385 GCA_045226235.1 Anaerobutyricum sp. | reverse complement strand
GAGCGAACACATGAAACAAGTAAGGAGGGAGCGGTATTGGAACAGCAAAGGAAAGTCCAAACAATCCCAGCAACCCTGACGCGGTTTTCGGCCACTCCGATCTCCGCGAAACAGAAACGCAAGGTCGCCGGGTACGCTCGCGTTTCCACTGATCACGACGATCAGTTCACGAGCTATGCGGCCCAGATCGATTATTACACCAACTACATCAAAGGCCGGGACGATTGGGAGTTCGTAGACGTGTACACCGACGAGGGTATCACGGGCACCAGCACCAAGCACCGCGAAGGCTTCAAGCGGATGATCGCTGATGCGCTGGACGGCAGGATCGACCTTATCGTCACCAAGTCTGTCAGCCGGTTTGCCCGGAACACGGTCGATTCCCTGACCACCATCCGGCAGCTGAAGGAAAACGGCACTGAGGTCTATTTTGAGAAGGAAAACATCTGGACCTTTGATGCCAAGGGCGAGGTTCTGCTGACCATCATGAGCAGCCTCGCGCAGGAGGAAAGCCGATCCATTTCCGAGAACTGCACGTGGGGCCAGAGAAAACGCTTTGCAGACGGCAAGGTCACGGTCCCGTTCAAGCGGTTCCTCGGCTATGACCGTGGGGAGGACGGCAACCTGGTGGTCAACCCGGAGCAGGCCGAAGTGGTCCGGCGTATCTACGGGATGTTCCTAAAAGGCATGACGCCACACGGCATCGCCAAGACGCTCACCGACGAAGGCGTTCCGACACCGGCAGGCAAAAAGCAATGGGGTCAGACCACGATCAAGAGCATCCTGTCGAACGAGAAGTATAAGGGTGACGCCCTCCTGCAGAAAACCTTCTGCGAGGACTTCCTGACCAAGAAGATGAAGACCAATCAGGGCGAGGTGCCGCAGTACTACGTGGAGAACAACCACGAGGCGATCATCGACCCGGAGACCTTCGAGATGGTCCAGCGGGAACTGGCCAGACGGACCAAGGGCAAGAATCGCCACAGCGGCGTCCACCTGCTCTCCGGCAGGATCAAGTGCGGCGACTGCGGTGGCTGGTACGGCTCGAAGGTCTGGCACTCGCCGGAGAAGTGCAAGCGGACCATCTGGCAGTGCAACCAGAAATACAAAAACGAGGTCCGCTGCACGACGCCTTACCTTGACGAGGCCTCGGTGAAGGACCGCTTCACAGTGGCGGTCAACCAGCTGCTGGCTGGACGGGATGCTGCCATCGCCGCCTACGAACAGGGCATGGCACTGACCCTCGACACCACTGAGCTGGAGGCCCAGCAGCAGGAGCTCCTCGGTGAGCTGGAAGTCCTGAACGGGATGTTGCAGCAGATGATCCGTCAGAACGCCACGGTGGCGCAGGACCAGACCGAATACAACCGGCGCTTTGAGGCCCTCAGCCAGAAGTTCAAAGAGGCCGAGGCCAAGAAGGATGCGGTCGCGCAGCAGATCAGCGGCATCCTTGACCGGCGCGGCACAATGGAGGATTTCCTCAGGATACTGAAAGAGGCGGACGGCGAGGTCACCGCCTTCAGCGAAAAGCTCTGGTGCGGCCTGCTGGACTACGCCACGGCATACGCGGATGGCCGCCTGACCTTCACCTTCAAAAACGGTTCTACCTTCGAGGGCTGAGCCGGGTAAACGCAATGCTCCCGATCATCGGATTACGATTTCCGGTGACCGGGAGCATTAATCTATCAGGCCTTATCAACTTAAAAATTTCTCTATTTCTTTCGGCTTCAACACCTTTCCAACCGATACGATCTTGTCATTCACGAGAAGCGCAGGCATACTCATAACACCATAGCTAATAACTTTCTCCATATCGGTGATGTACTCTACTTCAACATCCAGCCCAAGATTCTCGACAGCTTTCTTAGTGTTTTCATACAGCTCGTGGCAGGATTTGCAACCAGCTCCCAGTACCTTGATGCAACAGATGCCATCAACCTGTTCTCCACAACAAGAGGCGGTTTCCTCTTTTACGCCAGTTCCTCCGCAGCAGCAGCAAGCAGGCTCTGCCTTCACTTCCTCTGTTTTCTTTCCAAACAATGCCATGATCATGTCCTCCTTCAGATAAATAGATTTTGAAATATATTAAAGCCGTAGCCGACTATAATAATCCCGGCAGTACAAATCGCCACAAATGCGCCCATCAGCTTTGGCTTGATGGCTTTTTTCAGCATAATGAGTGACGGCAGACTCAGAGTGGTAACAGCCATCATGAAGCTGAGAATCGTACCAAGAAGCGCACCCTTTGAAAGAAGTGCCTCCGCAACAGGAATCGTCCCGAAAATATCCGCATACATCGGAATCCCGATAATTGTAGCAAGAATTACACCGAACGGATTTTTGCTTCCAAGCACGGTCTGTATCCAGCTTTCAGGAATCCAGTTGTGGATCAGCGCACCAATACCGACACCTGCTAAGATATATGGGAATACTCTTTTGAATGTGTCCAGAACCTGATCCTTCGAATAAATCAATCGATCTTTGACGGTCAGATCCGGCGACTCGATATCCACGCTGCTGTTACTGTTTCTAATAAAATCTGCAATCTGGTCTTCCATATGCAGCTTTTCAATCAGCGTGCCGCCTACAACCGCAATCACGAGTCCCATCACCACATAGACAATGGCAATCTTCGCTCCAAAGATACTCATGAGGAGGACAAGGCTGCCCAAATCCACCATCGGAGATGAGATAAGAAAGGAAAAGGTCACACCCAGCGGAAGTCCCGCGCTCGTAAATCCCATGAAGATTGGGATCGATGAACAGGAGCAGAATGGTGTAACCGTTCCCAGCAGGGCTCCCACAATATTCGCTCCTATTCCATGAAACCTGCCCATGATCTTCCTGCTCCGCTCCGGAGGAAAGAAGCTCTGGATATAGGAGATCAGGAATATCAATACGCACAGCAGCACCGTAATCTTGATCGTGTCATAAATAAAGAATTGGATGCTTGCGCCAACTTTTGTGGTGGTGTCAAGTCCGAATATTCCGAGAAGGTTCCCAATCAGGACATTCAGCCACCTCATTCCGAGGATTTGATCCTGTATAAACGTCCACATCCTTAAAACCTCGCCTTCGTTGTATTTGCTATTCTGACAAGTATCAGCATGACCGGCACCTCCGTCAATACGCCAACTGTAGTGGCAAGTGCCGCAGGTGATGTCGTTCCAAACAATGCAATCGCAACTGCCACTGCCAGTTCAAAGAAATTCGATGCTCCGATCATTCCTGCAGGTGCAGCAATGTCATGAGGCAGTTTGAACACCTTGCAGGCTCCGTATGCAATAAGGAAAATCAGAAATGTCTGAATGATCAAGGGTACCGCTATCAGAACAATGTGAATCGGGTTTGAAAGAATCACCTCTGCCTGTGAACTGAATATGATCACCAGCGTGAGGAGTAATCCGACCGTAGTTGCATTGTCAAACTTATGGATAAAGGTACTCTCAAAATATTCTCTTCCCTTGTTCCTGATGACAGTAAGCCTTGTCAAAACCCCCCCGACCAGTGGGATAACCACAAACAGGAAGATGCTCACGAAAAGGGTGCTGTAGGGAACAGATACATTGGAAACGCCGAGAAGGAACTTTACAATCGGCACAAATGCCACAAGGATGATTAGATCATTCGTTGCCACCTGAACCACGGTATATGCCGGATTCCCTTTTGTCAGCGTACTCCAGACAAATACCATCGCCGTACATGGTGCTGCACCAAGGAGAACTGCTCCGGCAAGATATTCCGTTGCCAGTTCAGGAGTTATAAAAGCTTTAAATACAACAAATAAAAACAGATAGGCTATCCCATACATAGTAAAAGGCTTGATCAGCCAGTTGGTAATCCATGTGATAAACAATCCCCTCGGATTCTTTCCTACCTGTTTGACACTCTGGAAATCCACCTTCATCATCATTGGATAGATCATGACCCAGATCAGTATGGCTATGGGAATTGAGATTCCGGCGATCTGCAATTCATCCATTGCAGCGGGTATCACCGGCATAAAGTGACCGACGAAAACTCCTATTGCCATGCACAGAAGTACCCATAAAGACAGGTATCGCTGGAAATTGTTGATACCTTTTTCCTGCTTATCCATAGTTGCCTCCTTTAGTTTGAAATATTCAAATGTATCAATGTTTCAGACTTATATTTAGGCAATCACACGGATTGCCTGAAATAAGCACTATTGATTATTTCTTTTCCTTACATCCGCAGGATACGCTGCTGTCTGTTTCGCAGTCACATCTTGCATAGGAACCGATCATTTCCCGGAACGCCCTGACGCCATCAGCAGAGATGGAGTAATGCATCCACTTTCCTTCCTTGTAATAATCAACAAGGCCGCTGTCTGCAAGTATCTTCATATGATGAGACAGAGTCGGCTGTGTAATATTCAGTTCCTCCAACAGTTCACATCCGCACTTCTCTCCATGCTGTAATGCAAGCATAATGGCCAGACGGTTTTCGTCGGTCAATGCCTTAATTTTTCTAACATCTTCTCTGAAGCCCACGATACTCACCTCCTGAGATGGGCCTATTGTATCATATGCATTTATAGTTGTCAATATGTCTATGTTGAAGGTTGAAAAACAGCCGGGTCTATACCCGACTTCACAGGAAGGCTCGAACGAGCCCTTTTTGCCAGAAAAACGAGCCCTCGCTTCACGCCGCCTGAATCCGTATCAAAGACGTAGTGCCGTTTTCGGCAACTGTTTCTGTAATCTTTGGCTGAATAACATCAACCATAGCACTGATTAATGGACGTGGTGTAAAGTATTGTCCAGCTCCAGATTTTTTATCCTGTCCGTTCTTTTCAAGAATGCTTTCATAAATTGCGCCTTTCAGGTCGCCATCCATGCTAAACCAGTTTTCTTCATCAATCATTCCAATTAGCTTTTTAAGAAGAGCTGGTTTTGTAATTTTATTCTGAGCTTCTGTAAAGATAGCTCCAATAAGACCGTCTTTTGCCTGGAGTGTTTCAAGAATCTTTTCATATTTTGCAAGCTGATCTGGACCATCTAATTCAACAATGTCTTTCCATTTGCTTCCCTCAGGAAGAGCGCTTCCGAGTCCATAAGATTCTTTTTCTGAATCCATTTTTAAGAATAAAAGATATGTTAACTGAATAATATAATCTGTAAATCCAACACCAGCTGCTGCCAATACGTCGGCCATATTCCAAACTTTCTTAGTTAAAGTCTGTTCTGGTTTTACTTGAGTTGCTTCTTTTTTTGCCATTTTTATGCTGCCTTTCCATAGAATAAGTATTTAGATATAGTCTGCATTTCTGAATTTAATTTGTCTGCTCCAAAAATTGGAATTGCTTTAACAAATAAATCATGTTTTGCATTATTAAGTTCAATGTTAGTTACACATCCGTTTTGCACAATATATTCTGCAATCTGCTGTACAATCTCAACTTGTTCAGGAGTAAATTTTCTCCAAGCTTGTCCACAGTAAAGATTAAAGTAACTACCAAATCTTCGCTTCAAAGAAACAAGTTCTTTTTCAATCTTATATCCATATCTTACAAGTTGAATAAGATTCGTTAGAACTCCAAGTTCAGTTTCTTTATTAAGCGGTTTTACGTTTCCAGTTTCACCGTCTAAAGTTTGATAACAGGTCCATAAGAATTCTGACTTGAACTGATTATTATAAGCAATAAGTTTCTTTTCCAAATCTTTAAGCATAGAATAAGTAATAGCTACTTTTTCCTGATTGTAAAGAATTCTTAAAGCTTCAACTTCATCTTTGTTATCTTCAAGATATTTTTCAAATGTATCGATGTATTGTTTAGCCTGTTCTTTAGAGAAGCCTGCAGAAATTAAAGTATCAGTCTTTTCTACTGCAATCTTTATAAATCCAGCATTAATTTCAAGGAGCTTTTTACGAGCTTTCAAATTATTAATTAATGCTGAAATTAAGATCTTTCGTTCTTTGTTTTCATCATTAATATCTTTGTATTCTGGTAGTTTATATGTTTCAGGCGCAATTGCTTCATAAATATTCATTGCAAGCTGTTTTACTGTAATGCTACCAAGTAATTCATTAAGCTCAATTAAATCTTCTGCTTCTGCTTTTTTATTCACATTAGACAAATATCCAGCGAGGAGACTTAAGTTTTCATCAGGAACTTCGCCATGTGCAATATGTTCAAGCAAATCTTTAAGAGATAAAACTTTTTTACCAGGTCCTTTGCCTGGAGTAGGCATAGACTTCTCATGTTCGGTTACACCAACTGCGTCAACAAGATAATAACAGTCTTTAGAATTAGCGTTGGTTGTAACGTTTCGAAGTTTATCATCATCAATAGTTCGGCAGCCTCGGCCTTTCATCTGAGTATATAAAACTTCAGAATTGATATCCCTCATAAATACAAGAATTTCAAGAGGTCTAACATCAGTTCCAGTTGCAACAAGAGTTACTGTAATGGCAATACGAAAATCTTTGTTGTTTCTAAAGTCACTAATCAATTGATTTGAATTTCCAGATTTACAAGTAATAAGTTGGGCAAAATGTTCCGGCAATTTCTTATCAGGGAATTCTTCTTTGAATACTTTTTCAATAGCTTTCAAAATATCCTGAGCATGACTTTCTTTCTTAGCAAAAAATAAAGTCTTAGGAATCATATACCAGTTCTTTTCTCTTTCTGGATATAATGATTCATATATTGCGTCTTTATATGCTCTAACTACAGTTTCAATTTGAGAAGGCACTACAACACTTCTATCTATTTCAGTCTTTGTGAACTGTTTTTCTTCTTTTTGTTTCTGTGTTTGAGATTGACCAGTCCAGTTCGAAACTTTCTTTACTTTTTCGCCGTCTTTAAGAGTTCCACCAGCTTCTGAAATCTCAGTCTTAATTCTGTAAACTCTTGGAGGTACGTTAACGCCATCAGCAATCGATTTTTCAAGAGTATAATTTACAACACGGTTCTTATTAAAGAAAGCTTCTGCTTCTGGAGTAGGAGTTGCAGTAAGACCTATAATTTTTGCGTTAGAAAAATATGTGAGAACTTGCTGCCAGTCTCCATAAATAGAACGGTGACATTCATCAATAATAATTACATCAAAAAAATCTGGAGGCAAAAGAACATTACCAGTAAGCTGTACCTGCTTTCCTGGAGTGTCTTCATCGTGCTCCATTTCTTCGTCATCATCAGGCTCATCAACTTCTTGACCTGTAAGAGCTGCAAAAAGTCTTTGAATTGTAGAAATTACAACACTGGCATTTCCAATCTTTTCAACATTTCTAAGACGGTGAACAATATATTCATCAGAAAAAGCATTTCCTGTTTCTGTTAATTTATAAGTTCCAAATTCACCTTCAGCCTGTTTTCCAAGATTATTTCGATCTACAAGGAATAGTACTCTTTTTGCTCCCATGTAATTTAATAGACGATAGGCGGCTGTACAGGCTGTAAAGGTTTTTCCAGCTCCTGTTGCCAAAACAATAAGAGCTTTTTTAAGGCCTTGCTTAAAAGATATTTCAAGATTTGTTATTGCTTCAAACTGGCATTCTCGTAAACCTTTTGGTCCAACAGGTGGTAGAGCTGGAAGTTTTGCAAATTGTGAGTTAATATCATCGCCAGCAAGATTTACAATTTCTTTAGGAGTAAACATCTTTTTAAGAACTTTATAACTAGGCTTTTCTTCCCGTATATCCTTAAAAAGCAACATATTTCCATTACAAAGAAAAATAAAAGGAAGTGGAGTTTTCCAAGCTTGTACCCAATCAGGAAGAATATTTCCGTAATTCTGTGCTTGTTCAGCTACTTCAAGACCAAGTTTATTTTCTTCTCTTTTAGCTTCAAGTACAGCAATAGCCTTTCCATCAAGATACAAAATGTAGTCAGCTTCAAGATTACCTTTCATAAGATTTTCTTCAACAGCCTGAGCATTTACAGCATCAGGAGTAAAGTCATCACGAGGAACAACAGTCCAGCCAGAATCTTTCAACATCTGGTCAATTTTTACACGAGCTTTCTGTTCTGGTAAAAGTGAATCTAAATCATATGTACTATGGTGTATCTTGTATTCAGCCATAAGATTCTTCCCATTTTCACATAGTTATATATTATAGGAAGATTATATCACATTTTAACGTTTATCGCTATTCAAATAATAAGCAAAAAAAATGGCGAGGAACTTCCTCGCCGTAGATGGACCTGGGTGTTTCAACCAGCCCGGTTAATAATAGTCAAATTGTTTACGCCAGAACAGCAACTCTTTCTTTGATTGCTTTTCTTTGCTTTGCATTAAGTTTAAATAAAGCAGCAATTTCCTCTTCTGTCATATCGCCGCTTGCAAGAAGCTTTGTACAAAATTCAATTGTTACTTCTTCTTTAGCTTCTTTTCTTATTTCATCTCTAAATCTGCCCAT
>JBGVCE010000226.1:0-3386 GCA_045226235.1 Anaerobutyricum sp. | reverse complement strand
GGCAGGAGCCGGTAAATAAGGGACATCCGATGCAGGGTGTCCCTTTTCATATCCTTGTTTATGTGGTATTCTGTCATAAAAATAATTAATCTATAATGTAATCAGAATAATATGATAAAAGGAGAATGACTTTGAAAAATAGATTGGCATTATTAATGGCAGGGACAATGATCATATGCAGTCTGGCTGCTTGTGGAGGTGCCACAAGCACTACTGAGGACAACACTATTGCCGAGACAACTGCACTTAAGGACAATACTACTGCAGAGGCAACCACGGAAAGTCTTGCAGAAGGTGACTGGTATCAAGGAGTCCTGACGGATCAGGCTACAAAAGATCACTACTCTTTCCACCAGCTGAAAGATATAAATGGAGACGATGTTCCGGAACTCTTCCTCTCCACCACAGAGGCCGACTTCATCGGTGATGAAGACAAGGCTTGCGTCATGGCTTTTATAGACGGAGAAGCTAAGACATTATTGGAGATTGGCGGGAATGCAGGTGAGAAGTTCTTCGTGAATGAAAGCCAGCACACTTTAGCTCATTATAGCAGGGGATCAGGGGAAAGCCACCTTGAAATATTTACACTGGATGAAGGTGAACTTACTCCTGCCGGAACCGCAGACTATTACGCCTCATTTCATGATCCCAATGAAGATAATAAGGAGGCAAACTACTATTTAGACGAAGAAAAAGTATCCGAGGATAACTGCAATTCTTTCTATACACAGAACGCTGATGATTCCATGGTAATCACCTACGTTGCTATTCCCTGATGAGAAGTAATCAATAAAGAGAGGAACAAAATGATATGAATACGATTATTCTTTCCCTGGTTACCATGGAATCTTTACCTGGAAAACCGGAGCAGAATATCCGAAAAATGATATCCTTTTTGGAACAGGCAAAAAAAGACCATGCGTCTCTTGTGGTCTTCCCGGAGTGTTCTCTCACCGGTTACAATCCGGAAAATGCCATGAAATATTCTTTAGCAATGAATGACAATCTGATCCTTATGCTGGAGGATAAAGCTTCCGAACTAGACCTGGCAATATGTTTCGGTTATGTGGAACAGTCAGAGGATGATGCAAGGCCGTTCATTACCCAGGAACTCTTCTATCGGGGAAAAAGAATCCGGTATCATAAAACTCATTTAGGGACAAAAGAAAAAAAATATTTCCAGAGTGGAGAAGAATTTCCCGTGATGGATATCGGAATCATCGTGGGAATCCAGCTCTGCTGGGAATCCCATATACCGGACATAAGTACAGCCCTGCGCCAAAAGGGTGCAGAGCTGCTTCTGGTTCCATATGCAAGTGGAATGAGCGGAGAGCGCTGTAAAGAAAACTGGATGGTACATCTGCCGGCACGGGCATCCGATAACGGAGTATTCCTGGCCGCCTGTAACACATTGTTTCCCGATAAAGCCCTCTCCTCCCGTGGTGGAGGTCTGGTTGTTTTCGACCCGAAAGGAAAACAAATCGCCTCTGATTATGGACTGGAAGAACACATGCTTACCTGTCGGTTATCAGGAAAACTCCCCCGGGAATACCCTAGGGGAGACATGCATCATATTTCCTATTTTGACCGAAGAAAACCAGAACTATACAGATAATTATTTCACTGTTTTCTTAAGGCCGGCCTTAACGAGTTTCTTCTTATAGGCGGCCTTTTTCTTTTTCGGTGCTGTCAGTTTCTTGATTCCTGTCTTGGCGAAAGATTTCTTTCCGAAGGTCTTGATTGCAGTACCTTTGATCACAAGTTTGGTCGCTTTCTTACAGTTATAGAAAGCTTTATTCCCGATACTGGTAACCGCTGCCGGGATTGTAATCTTGGAAATCTTGGTGCATCCTTCAAATGCGGAAGCCCCGATAGATTTCACATTAGCTCCGATAGTGAGGGTTTTCAGCTTAGTATTTTTCTTAAATGCTTTTGCCTGAATCGCAGTCACTTTGAAGCTCTGTCCCTGAATCTTAACAGTGGCAGGTATGGTAACTTTAGCTAAGGTCTTCTTGCCAGGTTTCACGAGAGCAGCTGCTGTTTTGGATGTGGTCTTGTATACCAGACCGCCAACAGTTGCCTGGGTGCCTACAGGAACCTCTTTTTTGGCTTTTTCTTCAGCTGCTTTCTGGGCATCTGCTGCTTTCTGAGCTTCCTCAATCTCTTTATTAGCATCTGGAATCAATGTTTTCTGTTCCGGACTAAGTGCCTCATAGGAAGCCTTAGCAGCATCGATGGCCGCCTGTTTCTCAGCAGCGGTAGGATAATCCGCTTTGGCCTTATCTATAAGATCCTGCGTAGCCTGAGCAGCCTTTTTATCTTCGTCAGCCTTCTGGGTATCTGCTGCTTTCTGAGCTTCCTCCAAATCTGCTGTCGGATCCGGAATCAATGCCTTCTGTTCCGGAGTTAAGGCATCATATGCTGCTTTTGCCGCATCGACAGCTGCCTGTTTCTCAGCAGCTGTAGCATAATCTGTTTTGGCCGCATCAATCAAATCCTGCGCTTTCTGCGCTACTTTGTTATCATCAGTTTTTAAATTGGCAACAGCTTCATTGATTGCTGCAGCCATTGCATCTACTTCATCCTGATGGTTATAGTTAATTCCTTTAATTACAGCTTCCTTAGCAGCCTGAACAGCCTGGATAGAATCATCTGTATAGGTGCTTAGATCTTCGGGAATCGTTGCGATAGCGGCATCAACTGCAGAATAATCAGCATCCGAAGATTTGAAAACTATAGTTCTACCGGTCTTGCTAATAGTAACTTCCCTATCATACCATGTTCCATTCTTCTTAGAACGGAAAGAGATGATGGTTGGATTTTCAAGGATGGTTTCAATTGTCTCAGGTTTCCCGAATTCTTTGATTGTCTCAACTGCAACCTTAAAAACATTTCCTTCAGCTAACTCGACAATCTTAGAATCCTCTACATTTCTTCCCTCTCCCAGGAAAATTGCATTATATGAATCATTTTCCATGGTAAGATTTAACTCCACTTTGTAGTTATTGGAATTAGGGCCACCTATTGTTGAAAGAGTTGCTGATGCAGGTTTAACCATTTTTACCTCATTTGTTAAGACAAGGTCAACTGTATTCTGATAATCTGCTGTCACGATAGTCTTTGCATCCAGATCCAGTGTAATCTGGCGGGGATAAAATGCTCTTGCAAGCGGATTAGTACCTGCTTCATATTTTTCTAAATAAGACTGAGATATCGCAACAAGAGGAATATAGGATTCATCAGCAACCGGAATCTCAAATTCCCATTTTTTATCCGCATTTTCATATCCTGCAATCCAGTTTCCCCTGTTATCTCCATTTGCTACGGCCTCTTCATAAGTTCCTTTATATAGATTGTGATAACCTGTACCTGAGAGTGCCATAATG
>JBGVCE010000225.1:0-2169 GCA_045226235.1 Anaerobutyricum sp. | reverse complement strand
CGAGATATATGATAAGAGATAGAATCTGTATATGTCTAATGGATGGGACAGGAGGAAGACAATAACATGATCCGCATTATATCAGATAGCACCTGTGACCTCTCACCGGAACTGATTCAAAGGTATGATATAAGCATCCTGCCACTCCATATTCTTCTGGGAGAGGAAGAATATGAGGATGGTTCAGGCATTGGACCGGATGAGATTTATCGTTGGTCAGATAAACATCATATGACACCAAAAACCTCAGCACCATCAATGGATCATTCCATTGATCTGATGCGTCCGATTCTGGAAAATGGGGATGAGATCATCTGTTTTTCAATCTCTGAATCCATGTCAACCTGCGGAAATGTAATGCGTCTTGCCGCAGAGGAACTGGAAGCGGAAGACAAGGTATCTGTGATTGATTCTGCCAATCTTTCCACAGGAATCGGTCTTCTTGTAATCGAGGCTGCCATCCTGGCTGCTGACGGGAAGAGCAGAGAAGAGATCATCGCAAGAATTGAGGAATTAAAACCCTTGGTTCGTTCCAGTTTTGTGGTGGATACTATGGTATATCTCCAGAGAGGCGGACGTTGCAGTTCCATCACGGCTTTGGCCGGTACTGCTCTGAAGATTCACCCTGAGATTATCGTAAAGGATGGATCTATGATTCCCGGAAAAAAATACCGTGGAAAGATGGGGCATGTGATAGAGAAATATGTCAGGGACCTGGAAGAAGAACTTGTTCATGCGAAGAATGACCGTGTTTTCATCACCCATTCCGGTTGTCAGGAAGAAATCATACAGGTCATCAAGAGATATCTGGAGGATTTGGGTATCTTTAAGGAGATATTGGTCACAAGGGCCGGAAGCGTGATTTCCAGTCATTGCGGACCGGGAACCTTAGGGGTTTTATTTATAGCGAAAGAGAGGTCGTAACAGAAATGTTACGACCTTTTTTGTAATTGTTTATACGGTTGCCTTTCCTGCCAGGACATTTTTGTAATCTTCATAGTTCTTCTTAAGAAGTTCCGGGGTATCCAGCTGATAAGGGCAGTGGCTGGTGCATTGGCGACAGTTGATGCAGTCTTCAATCTTCTTCATCTCTTCCTGCCAGTGTTCGCTCAGCCAGACCTTAGAGGGTGCCCTTCTAAGCATAAGGGACATCCTGGCGCAGGTATTGATGAGGATTCCTTTTGGACATGGCATACAGTAACCGCATCCCCGGCAGAAATCCCCTGATAATTCGTCTTTTTCTTTTTGGATATACTCACTGATCTCCTGATTCATTTCCGGTGTCTGATCCATATAGGAGAGCCATTCCTCCAGTTCAGATTCCTTCTGAATCCCCCAGATAGGCAGGGCATTATCAAACTGTGTCATAAATGCCATGGCTGCATCTGATCGATGGATCAACCCTCCTGCCAGACCTTTCATACAGATAAAGCCTATATCTTTTTCTTTACAGAGCTTAACCAGGTTGATTTCTTTTTCTGAAGCAAGATAGCTGAAGGGGAACTGTAAGGTCTCATAATAACCGGAATTCACACAGTCGATGGCAACCTGAATCTTATGAGCGGTCACTCCGATGTGGCGAATTTTTCCTTCTTCTTTTGCTTTAAGCATACACTCATACATACCACTGCCATCACCTGGAGTCCAGCACTGGTCTACACAGTGAAATTGATAAAGATCGATATAATCGGTTTTTAATAACTTTAAGGACGTATCCAGGTCCTCCCAGAACTGGTCCGGAGTTTTTGCCATAGTCTTTGTTGCAATATAGATTTTTTCTCTCATTCCCTGGAAAGCATAGCCCATTTTCTCTTCGCTGTCTGAGTAGGCCCGGGCTGTATCAAAATAAACCATACCTCCCTCATAAGCTTTCCTCAATATTCTTGCGGCGGTTTCCAGATCCACTCGCTGGATCGGCAGAGCGCCAAATGCATTCTGGGGGCTTCGGATTCCTGTCTTACCTAATGTGACTGTATTCATTTATCTTTCCTCCATTAATAAATTGTATCTGCTAATACTATAACGCAAAATCGACTGAAAAAACAGTTGTTTTGGAAGAAAGAAAAGAAAATCAGCGAGTACCATATTTTACCATTCATGTACTGATATGTTTATAGATTTCCCATGGTTATAATGATATAATACTAGCAAGAATATCAGATAGTACTA
>JBGVCE010000224.1:0-2005 GCA_045226235.1 Anaerobutyricum sp. | reverse complement strand
CCAAAATTCAGAGTCGGTTCTCCCCCAAAGAAATCAACTTAAAGATTATGCCGGTTACCGGAATTGCCAATCAGAAAGTCCAAAGCTGGCTTTACCACTTCCTCCGACATGAGAGAACGGTCTCCCTTATATTCACCTTCCCCTGCGAAACAATAACGGCAGGCCAGGTTACAGTCATGGGCAATATGAAGACAGAGGGCTTTCACCACGGTCTTCCGGTCCTTCACTTCCTGGATATAGTCCTCATAATTATCCTCGGTGAACAAAAGGCCTTCGTTTTTTAGCTCCTCCACTTCCTTATAAGCTTCCTCAATCTCATCAGGAGTATAAGTAAGCCTGGTCTTCATATCTTCCAGGTCACATTTTTCGAAGAGAGCAATCACATCATAGGTAACGTCATCAACAACATGTATAGCACCGCTGCATACATCCATAACGATGTTATACCCGTTGTTCTTATATTGATGTACCAAAATGATTCTCCTTTCTCTATATTCATTATTGTACGGACCAATCCCCCGCCTAAAGGTTTTTATCACACATATAGGGTGAACAGAAATCTGTTCACCCTATTGAAAGCATATCTTTAGGGAAAGGATCGCAGATACACCTTTAAGGTATCAGTGTCCGGCGATTATTTTTTCTCATTCTCGCAAGTCTGGTTTCCAACTGTGCAAGATGTCTTGCATGCGGACTGACAGGAAGTCTGGCACTCGCCACATCCACCTTTACAAATACTTGATGCATACGTTTTGTTTCCTGTAAGAGTTTTAACGTGCTTCATCATTAAGCCTCCTTCATCAAAATATACTGAATTATGCCCTATTCCGGCATTATCAACCCATAGTATATCATATAACTGTCAAAATCTGCAACTATTAATCTGATTACTCTTCTTCCTCAGTCTTAGCATAATCCGGTTTTTCTACTGCCTGGATTGCTTCTTTCTGCATAGGAATACGACAGTTACGGTTATTTCCGAACTCAACGATCACGGTGTTATCCATGATATCGATGATTACACCATAGAAACCGCTGGTAGTCAGAACACTGTCCCCTGCTTTCATGGAAGCATTCATGGCTTCCCTCTCTTTTCTCTGCTTATTGTTGGGACGGATGCTCATAAAATAAATCAGGCCTCCAAAGAGTAACACATAAAAGGCGATCAGGCCCCATCCGCCAGCTAAACCACTTGCTAATAACATAGTAGAAACCTCCATTTTTCTAACATATAAATATAACTGCCGGAATCATTACTCTTCCGGGCTTAAAAATCCTTCTAACATGGATTTTTTAAACGACTTGTAACGATGTTCTTCGATGGCATCGCGGATCTGCTCCATAAGATGATTGTAGAAATACAGGTTATGAAGAACACAAAGACGCATGCCAAGCATCTCCTTTGCCTTAAGCAGGTGCCGGATATACGCTCTGCTGTAGGAACGGCAGGCCGGACATCCGCAGCCTGGCTCGATAGGTCTGTGATCCAGCTCATATTTCTTATTAAAAAGATTAATCTTGCCGTGTTTTGTGTAGACATGGCCATGTCTTCCATTTCTGCTGGGATAGACGCAGTCAAAGAAATCAACGCCGCGGTCAACCGCCTCAAGAATATTGGCGGGAGTTCCTACCCCCATGAGATAAGTAGGCTTGTCTACCGGAAGATGAGGTACCGTAACATCAAGAATGCGGTACATTTCCTCATGGCTCTCTCCGACTGCCAGGCCTCCTACGGCATATCCGTCAAGATCCATCTCAGCGATGCGCTTAGCGTGTTCAATCCGGATATCCTCATAGATTCCACCCTGATTGATGCCAAAAAGCATCTGACTGGGATTCACCGTATCCTCCCTGGCGTTAAGTTCCGCCATCTTCACCTTGCACCTCTCCAGCCATCTGGTGGTGCGGTCCACAGAATTCTGTATGTACTCCTTATCCGCAACACTGGATGGACATTCATCAAAAGCCATGGCTATGGTCGAACCGAGATTAGACTGGATATCCA
>JBGVCE010000223.1:0-3677 GCA_045226235.1 Anaerobutyricum sp. | reverse complement strand
CTGGCTCGTGAACTTATCGAGGGAAAGTGGTATATCACAGCAGACTATAACGGACGAAAGACAAAGTTTCAGCTTGTACCCATTGATGAGATCAATGAACTTCGTAAAGCAGTAGGTCTTCCAATAAGTAAGTATTCTTATAAGGAAGAAGAGGAAGATGATCCTTTCCCTGATGATGTAGAAGAGGAAGTACCTAAGAAGCCGGATTTTGTTGAAGATATTGCTCCCGGTTCTTATGGCGATATTGATATTCCCGATGATGGATTTGAGATGCCGCCAATGGACAATGAGGAATTACCTTTTTAAGGGAGGGATATTATGAGGCTTTTTATGAGTTTGACGGAAGAGGAAGTAAAACAGTTTGATAAAGCATGTGACAAAGCAGGCATGACAAGATCCCAGTATCTTAAGTGCCTGCTTAATGGCAGGCGTGATATCAGACCGCCAGTATTACAGTACAGAGAAATGATACATGCACTTGAAAGCATAGAAAGAGATCTAAAGGTTATTGCAATGAAAGATGATCTTTCTGATACAGACAGGCTTCTTATCATGCAAAAACTTTCGGATTTAAAAGAGATGTTTTCAGGGAGATTTCATAAGGAGGTTTCGGATGGAAATAGAGGATAAAGAATATACGATGGATGATGTCGTTGAGCTTGTAAATGCTCAGGAAGGAGATTTCATTATTAATATCAAGCTGGAGGTGGATGATGGCGACAGTGAAGGAAGTGTATAAGAACCAGCTTGATATGGCATCAGTAAGGCTGGTTAAAGATAAACCTCTTATGAGTAAAACACCGATTCGTTCCCCGGAGGATGCGGTTAAAGCATTGGGAGAGTATCTGTGTCAGATGGATAGAGAGGTTATCTGCGTAATTAACCTTAGAACGGACGGGATTCCTATTAACTGTAGTGTTTGTAGCATGGGTGCAATAGATCAGGCAATAGCTCACCCAAGGGAGATCATGAAAACAGCGATTCTCTCAAACGCGGTAAATATTGTAATGATGCATAACCATCCAAGTTCTAATCTTAATCCAAGTAAGGAAGATACAATGCTCACAGACAGGATGGTCACAGTTTGTGAGATATTAGGGATTCCACTTGTAGATCATATTATTGTTGGAGGCGATAACAGTGAATATTTCAGCTTTAGAGAGAAGGGTATCCTTCCCATGAAAGCGATAAAACTTGAAAGTGATTATAACAAACTGGATATGAACACACCGAGTGTTGCAGAAGAGCATGTGACCATGAGGCCAAGACGGCATAGGTGATATTTTCCCTGGCAGAGATGTCAGGGATTTTTTTATTTATGTTTCGGATTAGGGCTATGCATGTCCCACTAACCTTATGAGAACAATCAAAGGCGCTTAAGAAGGGAGGTATTTAATGTACAAGTTTGAAAAGAAGATCAAAGCGGCAGAAGAAAATGGAATCAGGTTCTCAGAAGGGCAAAAAACATACATAAGATGTGCTCGCATCAACGGGATAGATTTGCTTGATCATCTTTATGACAGGTATTCAAGAGATTACTTAAGTCACCCACATGATGAAAAGAGCAGTGAGTATCTTGCGGTTATCAGCGTGATCCTATCTGTCTCTGAATACTTTGATGAAAACCTATGCGAGCTTGTTGACCAAATGATTGAGCAAAACAAGGTTTATCCGGTAAGGAAGTGATCATATGGCAGAAAGACAAACCCGTGAAGAGAAGATGAGTGCTATCCAAAAGAAGTTAGAGGATGGTGTCAGGGCAATCTTTACTTCTGAAAAGTATCAGGAATATATCTCGGCAATGTCAAAGTTTCCGAGGTATTCCATCAACAACTGCATACTTATTGCAAGTCAGCTACCGGAGGCAAGTCTCGTTTGCGGTTTCAGAAAATGGCAGACCGAATTTAACAGGACAGTCAATAAAGGGGAGCACGGGATTATGATCTTGGCTCCCATCAAAGGTAAGACTGAGGTTGTAGAAGAGGTCTTCGATGAGAATAACAAGGCTGTTGTCGATGAGAACGGGAACCAAAAGACAGAGAAGGTAACAAGAGAGTATCAGACCTTCAGGCCGGTGTATGTTTTCGACGTTTCACAGACAAGCGGAGATCCGCTGCCTACTCTTGCATCGGAACTAAATGAAACTGTTGATTCTTTTGAGGAAATGAAAAGTGTTCTTATAAGTATCAGCCCGGTTCCGGTGTCATTTGAAACAATAAACGGCGGTGCCAACGGATATTATTCTCCGACTGCAGGAAAGATTGTGATTGATGAACGTCTGCCGCAGCTTCAGATGCTAAAGACGATGGTTCATGAGATTGCGCATGCAACCCTTGGACACGGTAGTAAAGAGGATAAGTGGGACAGGCAGACCAAAGAGGTTCAGGCGGAATCGGTAGCGTATTGGGTAACGCAGATGATAGGGCTCGATACATCTGACTATTCCTTTGGGTATATATCCGGTTGGAGTAAGGATAAGGAAGTCTCCGAACTTAAGGAAAGCCTGGATGTGATCAAACAGACAGCGGATAAGCTCTCTTCTTCCATAGAGGAAAAGATTAAGGAGATGAGAAAAGAAAGGGAATCTCTTCCTATGGTATCAGAGGAAAAAGAGCCGTATATACCGACACCACACAAAAAAAGATAAAAATATTTGTTTTGCATTTCGGATTAGGAAGATACATGTCCCACAAATAGGATGAAAGGAAAAAATCCAGCACACAAAGATAAGGAGGTAGCGATATGGATTATTCTTTTGGAAATGCTCATGTGGAGGTAGAAAAGAACTTCACAAAAAACGAGCAGGTAAAGGCGACTGTAAAGGCAGTTGCAGAAAAAATCAAGGAGAAGGAGGAAAAGGACAATGCTTGATTTCGAGTCATTTCAGCAGTATGTGAAGGACAACATCAAAGATTTTCTGCCTTCCGAGTTTGCGGATGCAGAGGTAAACTTGCAGACCGTAAACAAGAATAACGGAAAGCAGCTCCACGGCATCACGATTCGCACAGGCGAAAACCCTGTATGCCCTAATATCTACCTGGATCAGTTCTATGAGAACTATAAGGAACAGGGCATGGATATTGATGTAGTCATGGAAAGGGTAGCGCAGCTTGAGCTTGAGCACATGAATCCTTCCGAAGACTTTAGCAGCATTGCTGAGAAGTTTAAGGATGTAGAGTTTATTAAGTCTCATGTTGTAGTTGCAATCGTAAATGCAGAGAAGAATGCCGAGATGCTTCAAAACACACCTCATAAGCTGACAGAGGATCTGGCCATCATTTATAAGGTATATCTTGGTGGCGGCTCAGATGGTATCGGAACTATTACCATCAAGGATGAACATATGAAGCAGTGGGATATTTCTCTGGATGAACTTCATGCATGTGCAATGGAGAACAGTAAAACTATCATGCCTGTAAAGGTTCAGGACATGGGAAGTGTACTTGCCGAGATGATGGGTGGTATGCCGGAAGACATGATGCCTATGGTTGCGGAAGATAAGATGATGTATGTCATCAGCAATGAACAGAAGGTAAACGGTGCTGCAAGTATTATCTACTCAGATGCACTTGAAAAGCTTTCTGAAAAGCTTGGTACAGATTTGTACATCTTACCTTCATCGATCCATGAGACAATCGCCATTTCTGCAAACTTCGGTACACCAGAGGAACTCGCAC
>JBGVCE010000222.1:0-2429 GCA_045226235.1 Anaerobutyricum sp. | reverse complement strand
CATTATGGCTTCCAGTTTGAAGGGATTATTCGTATCATTTATGATTACTTCCGGAGTCGTAAAGACAATCTGCCCGGGTACCTGTCTCATCAAAGTCGCGCGAAAAGAACTCTCCTCCAGACTAGATACTAGCAATCGATAGGTTTTTCCTGCTTCAAGTTCACAGTTATTCATGCTATACTTATCTGAATTATAGATACTTCCTACATCATTTCCATTCTCATCGTACAGACTTATTCTTCCATTATATTCATGGGATTCCGAAACATAGAGTAAATATTTATCTGTTTCCTCAGGAATAACCGTGACATATCCTTCATACTTCTTGTCATTTAAAGTATCCATCCGTCCCTCCACGGTTTTTCCGTCGGTCAATATCTCCTGGGCATACGCTTTATTCGGAGATAATATCAGGGTCAGGAAAAATGCCATGAGGATTGTTGCAAAAATATAATATGACTGATGTCTTCTTTTCGTCTCTTTCATATTCTTCTCCTCCATGTAAAAAACTCTTGAAATTTCCTTCTCGGGCAGTTATACTATCCTATCAGTTAGTTGTTTCTAACTTCAAATAAATGTATTAAATCTATATCAGATATAGTTGAAAGGTGGTTATGTTCAATGAAAACAATTATATGGGGACTTTTGATCCCTTTTATAGGTACAGCAGCCGGTGCGGCCTGTGTCTTTTTTCTGAAAAAAGATCTCAGGACAGGAATCCAGCGTGCATTGACAGGTTTCGCGGCAGGCGTTATGGTGGCAGCTTCCATCTGGAGCCTCATCGTACCGGCCATCGATCAGTCAGCATCCAAAGGAAGATTAGCTTTCCTCCCGGCTTTTATGGGTTTCTGGCTAGGAGTTTTATTTCTCCTCCTTCTTGATCATGCCATACCGCATCTTCATAGAAGTATCGATCAGGCTGATCAGACCGAGGGCCCGAAAAGCAAACTAAACCGTACCATTATGATGGTACTGGCTGTCACCCTCCACAACATCCCGGAAGGGATGGCTGTAGGAGTAGTCTATGCCGGGCTCCTTTCCGGATCCGCAAATATAACCTCAGGCGGTGCCCTGGCTCTGGCTCTGGGTATTGCCATTCAGAACTTCCCGGAAGGGGCAATTATCTCCATGCCTCTCTTCGCAGAAGGGAAAAGCAAACCGAATTCCTTCCTGCTGGGGATTCTCTCCGGCGCTGTGGAACCCATTTTCGGTGGACTGACGGTTATCATTGCCAGTCTGGTAGTTCCGGCCATGCCCTACTTCTTATCCTTCGCCGCAGGGGCCATGCTCTACGTCGTGGTGGAGGAACTGATCCCCGAGATGTCTGCAGGAGAACATTCCAATATCGGCGTCCTCTTCTTTTCTGTGGGCTTCAGCCTCATGATGGCACTGGATGTAGCGCTTGGGTAAGCGAACATCAGAAGGATTAAGATTACTTCTATACCGGGACTCCTCCCTGCTGAATGACTGGCAGACCGAACCGCTTTCTGCGATAATACGATGGAACAACCCTTTTGTACCTTCGATCAGAGGCAGCAAAGAGACACTTCCTCCGCCCGCAGACTCACCAAATATGGTTACATTATCCGGATTTCCTCCGAAAGCTTTTATATTTTTCTGAATCCATTTAAGCGCACAGATCTGATCCAGTATCCCAAGGTTGCCGCTGCTAGCAAAATTCTCCCCACCAGGAACGGAAGAAAAATCCATGAATCCCATAATTCCCGTTCGGTAGCCGACTGTCACCAGAAGGATGTCCGGAAATTTTTCCACCAGATTGTGCCCGTCATAATTCTGTCAAAGTTTTCCCGATACTTTCATGAAATACAAGATCTGCTCTGCCTTCCATCCTGGTTTTTCCCTTGTTGATGATTACCAGCCTATCACCATGAAACAGGTGGGCCAGCTGAGCCGCAGAGCCAACTTCCAGGGAGGTCCCTCCGATGATGAGCAGATCCGCCTTATTAATCATGGTGATCGCATTATGGTAGGCTTTCTCCGGCAGGAATTCCCCGTAGAGGATTACATCGGGTCTTACCATCTTCCCGCAGCTTTCACATCTTGGAATGCAGTCCGGATAATCGAACACATAGGATGCGTCATACGGAGACTTGCAGGAAATGCAGTGATTCCCCCAGATCGTTCCATGAATCTCCTGTACATTAATGCTTCCGGCTTTTTGGTGGAGTCCGTCGATATTCTGGGTGATTACTCCTGCCAGCCTTCCTGAACGTTCCAGCCTTGCCAAAGCCATGTGGGCATCATTTGGCATAGCCTTCCTTACATCCAGATTCTTGCGGTAATGAACTACCCACAACCGACTTTTCAGGTGTCGGATGGGGTTATCTATGCTGGCACTCTAGTGCCAGTCCCTGTCAAGGCCGCTAAGCGATCCTGACAGCATACGGCGTGTCCACTACGCCTCTATC
>JBGVCE010000221.1:0-2713 GCA_045226235.1 Anaerobutyricum sp. | reverse complement strand
GGATACATCCTCCCACATGGTCCTCCAGCAGATATCCGCCTTCTCTCAGTTTTCGGAATAATGGGGATTGTATGGCATGTTTTAAAGAAGTATCGCGTACATTGATATCGGAGTAAGGGGAGAATGGACAGGGTTCCGCTCCTCCAGTAGAGTTGATGTGGAAAAAGCCACGTCCGGCTGCTACACACCCTCCGGAACTTTTTTCATCCCCCGGGAAAGAGAGATAAACCATCTCCGGAGATTCTCTCCGCAACCGGTCAATCTCTGTATGAAGGTACTGTCTATCTTCATCACCGATGGCCAGTCCTCTGCTCTCTTCCGTAACCGGGACATATTCTACAAAGACAACCGCCTTGCAGCCTCTTTCATATAATGTCCTGAGAAAACCGTCTGCAGTTACTTCTTTTATATTTTCTGTTGTAACGGTGATGGAAGCCCCAAAGATCAGATTTCTCCTGTGGAATTCATCCATACTGCGTATGAGCTTGTCGTATACGCCGGCTCCTCTCCTGGCGTCCGTAATCTCTTTGTTCCCTTCAATGCTCATGATGGGAACCAGGTTCCTTTTCTCATCAAAGAGTTTCAGGTACTTGTTATCGATAAAGATACCATTGGTAAAGATAGGAAAAAGAATATTAGTCATCTCACCGGCCGCTTCGATAACATCCCTTCTTAACATAGGTTCCCCGCCTGCCAGCAGGATAAAACTGATTCCCAGTTTTTCCGCCTCCCGAAAGATCTTAAGCCATTCTTCTCCCGTCAGCTGGGAAGTGGGGGCTTCATCTGCTGTGGCATGATTACGACGGGAATAACATCCTTCACAATGCAGGTTGCACTGACTGGTAATACTGGCAATCAGAAAGGGAGGGATATGCCAGCCCTTATCCTCTGCAAACTTCCTCTTCCTGGAAGCCACTTTACTTGCCTTGGAAAAGCGGAGCATGAAGGCGCTCTCCCTGGGGTTCTTGTTGGTCGCTTTAAGAATGTCCTTGACAACTCTCTCTACCCCTTTTGTCATATAGGTCTGTATATCAAATTGCTGATCCATACTGAAAACCATCCTTAACGTTTTAACAGGCGGGAAGAAACAGGAAACTCAAAATAGGTATCCGGATATGGCTCATCGGATAATGAGAAATGCCACCATTCACAATCGAAAGGCAGGAAGCCGCTTCGAACCATTGCTTTCTGTAGGATCATACGGTTGGCAAATTGTTCTTCTGTTATCCCTGTGTAATCCGGATGGGAAGCCCTGCTGAAGAGATCATAGGGTGTACCCATGTCCACTTCTTTCCCTTTGTTCATATCAAAAAGGGTCAGGTCCACGGCACTTCCCCTGCTATGGCTTGACTGGCTTGCGATGTATCCTATCTTAAATAAGTCCTGTTTTTCCAGGTCCGGATAAAAGTAAGGCTTCATCCGGATATCTGTATCCTCCAGGCCCCAGAGAACGAAATGCTTCACCGCCATAGCAGGACGGTAAGCATCAAAGATCTTCAGACGATAACCCTGCACATTCAGTTCGTTACTGGCATTTTTCAGTGCTCTGGCCGCTTCTACACTCAGAAGGGCACAGGGTTCTTCGTATCCGTCAATCCTGTCCCCGATAAAATTATATGTAGAATAATAACGGATTTCCTGAATGATTCCAGGCACATAGTCTGAAAGGAGTACAAATCCGGAGGAATCCATAGTAACTCTCTTCTTATAATCTATTGACATCTTTTAATATCCCCCTAATTTATAATATCTGCATATTCGCAGCCTACCGTTTTCACCAGATCCTCACGGGCAATCTCAATCTGCATACCCACTCTGCCCGCACTGACAAAAATCTTATCGTATTGTTTTGCAGACTCATGGATATAAGTTGGAAATTGTTTTTTCATCCCGATGGGAGAACAGCCCCCGTGAACATATCCGGTTAGGGGCAGCAGCTCTTTCTGCTTAATCATGCTTATGGATTTTTCTCCGGCTGCCCTGGCAGCTTTTTTCAGGTCAAGATCTTCCTTCACAGGAACTTCAAACACATAATAATTTCCCGTTTTTCCCTGAGTCACCAAAGTCTTAAACACTTTGTCCGGATCTTCATGCAGCCTGACGGCAATCTCTTCTCCCGTCAGAGATGGATCCTCCTCATAGGTATGATAATCATATGGGATCTTCTTTGCGTCCAATACACGCATAACATTTGTCTTATCTTTTTTCTTCATAACCATAACCTTAATGTCCATGTTCCGATTCAGATATACTGTATTCCAGGTCGTGAGGAAGCAGCAGATACTTACGAATCAGCAATACAAGACCCAGGGCAAATACAATGAGTACTGTTTCTACCCCTGTACTGTGGTCTACTACAAGTCCTCTTGCAACGGAAAAAAGCACGATTTCCAATATACTACCAATAGAATGTTTCAGGAGCATACGGATAAATTCCAGAGCAATGATAAGATTAAAAGAATCCTGAACGATATTATGTATGGTTCCCTGATTCCAGGCTACGGGGCCTTCCAGAATAACCGCAATGATAAATTTTACGAACAGAGCTACCGTAATGACCACCAGAAACAAGGCGATTGCCGTCTCCAGAAAACTTGATGCACGTAGAATTACGTTTTTTAACTTTTGTAATGTGTTCGACATATTTTGTACCCTCATCTGTTTTTCAAATCAGTTCATGCGTAAAGCAAGCATAGTGATGTCGTCAAACTGT
>JBGVCE010000220.1:0-2951 GCA_045226235.1 Anaerobutyricum sp. | reverse complement strand
TGCAATCTTCAAGGGTCAGTATGACATGCCTCATTTCGGCAAGGAATATATTCAGACCATTTCCGGAAGGGTAAAGAAATCATCGCTGAGAAGAGGTAAATCCTCTATAGTTTCCTTTGTTGCTCCTTCTATTAATTTAACGGCTATGGGGCAACTGGATTCTACTGGTTACTTTGAACTGAAAGATATTAATTTCCCTGATTCGACCTTGTTCATAGTCAACGCGGTGGGTGTTGGAGGAGGAAAGAAGTCGTTCATTCCTTACATAGATGATGATTCCTTTGCTCCGGTAATCGATTACCAGAGAAGGAAGGAAAAGGTGGATTACTCTCAGGAAGCGGCTCAGTACATGATCCAGAATTACTACAACAGCGGAGGAGAGAAAGTTTACCAGCTGGATCCGGTTTATGTGACATCGCAGAGAATGGTTAAGGCCAAGGACAATGTTTCTCCTTTCCCGATGCAATATTTCAAAGAGGGCCAGCTTAAGACCGAAAAAGATCTTGAACCATACATCGCATTTGATGTTATGACCTATATCCTTGAAACTTGCACGGGTATTAGAGAGGATAGGGATACTACTACAGGAGAAAGAAAACTTGTCTGCAGAGTGCCGGCAATGGCTTCCAACTGGGAGATAAGCGACTACACGGAAATCATAGTTTACATCAATGGTTTCCAGGCTACGTCTTCTTCAGAACTGGACCATTACAATATCGACGAACTTGAAGCGTTTGTTTTCCTGAGAGGTGCCGATGCGGCTCCTTTCTCTCCGATGAAAGATGGAAGCGGTACTATTGTTCCTGTTATCATGATAAAGACCAAGCCGGCTGCAAAAACCGGAATGCCTAAGAACGTAACAAAGGGCTATCCGCTCGGTTGGCAGAAGCCTAAGAAGTTCTATAGTCCTGCCTATGATGTATATGGCAAGGCCATCAGCCGTTCCGGCAGCGACAAGAGAGCTACCGTTTACTGGGACCCGGCTCTCAGGGTTGAAGACGGAGAGGGCAAGTTCCATTTCAACACTTCAGACGGAAGTACGGATTATACCGTTATTATAGAAGGTGTTACAAGCGACGGTGAATACATATTCTCCCGTCAGCAGATAAAAAGGGACTGATTTTTGAGAGGCACAAATATTGATAAAGAATAAATATCTGGTTAAATAAGAAAGAGTTATGAAACGTTCAGAATTCTATCTCAGGACAAGAGCACTGCTTTTGGCTGTGTTGATGGTATCATCGATGTTAGTAATCACCAATTGCGGAGGCGGAAGCGGTGGAACAGGTAAAGCAGAACCGGAAACACCTTCTTCAGCTGTTTCTTCGGCCTGCAACCTCAGCCTTTTCCAGTTTAAGGCAGCATCAAATCCTGGATTGGCCAACAATCCTACGGCAGTTATAACTACAATAAGGAGTTTCAATATGGTTTTGATTACGGTACCGGAATCTACAGACCTTACGAAACTTGTCCCTACATTCTCAGTCAGCGACAAGGCTACCGTCACGATAGGGGGGAAGGCTGCGGTATCAGGAACCACGGCGGTAAACTTCACGGGAGATGTAAGCCTTATTGTTAAGGCGGAAGACGGAAGCCATTCAAAACAGTATACGGTGCTTGTAAGAAAGGGCGATGCGGAAATGGATGCCCAGGTTTATTCCATTATGGCCAAGTACAACATTCCGGGGATAAGCGTTGCTACTACCAAGGGAGAGAAACTGGCCTACGCTGCGGGATATGGCTATGCCAATCTGGAATCCAGTCCAAAGCAAAGGGTTACTCCGGATATGCTGTTCCGTCTGGCCAGCGTTTCAAAATTCCAGTGCGCTCTTTGTATAATGACTTTGTGGGAAGATGGTTTACTTTCTCCGGATGATTATGTGTTTGCCCCGGCAGGAGCAAACGGAGAGGGTAGCAAGGAAGGTATTCTCCAGAGCATGTATCCCGGGGCTCACGCTGCAGGAGTTGACAAAATAAAGGTCCGCCACCTGCTTACTCACATGTCTGGATGGAACTATAAAACAACGGCCAACAGTTCTGGAGATGAGGTAGATCCTATCTTCACAGGAGATGGAAGATTCTATGGCAAAACTCTTAAGCAAAGGGTTGAATATATGGTTAATACCCCCACAACATATACTCCTGGTACCAATTATTCATACTACAATCTCGGTTACTGTGTTCTTGGACAGATTGTGGAGAAAATTACAGGTGGTACTTATGAGGCTTATCTTAAACAGGTTGAGGCAAAGGCTGGAATTACAGATGTGTGGATTGCTAAAAACTCCAAGAGCCAAAGAAGGGACAACGAAGTCTGCTATTATGCCCAGCAGAACACAGACGCATACCAAAACGATATGGCTGTAGTTGCCGCTTGCGGTGCTGTCATAAATTCTGCCGTTAACCTGATGCAGCTTGTTTGCGCGATTGATTATGGAACCGTTGTTCCAGATATTCTCCAAAAGGAAACTCTGGATAAGGTATATACAAACTACACATCTTCCGGCAAGGGTGGTTACGGTTTCGGATGGAGAATCGAGCACAATACTCTTACCAACTGGGCTTCATACCACGGAGGAAACATCAACGGAACAGCAACGATTATAGTTAGAGGCAAGAATGGGGTTCATGGAGTTCTGCTCTGCAATTCCAGAAGTTACATAGATGGTTTTGACACTGCTCTCTATCTTGCCCTGAACAATATCATGTCCAGAACCAACGACATTTATTGATTCTTATTTCGGCTTTACCGCCTGTTAATCGAAAAAGAAAAGGGATGGTCATATTGGCCATCCCTTTTGCTTTTATGATATCTGTTTCCGTCTTATTCCGGATTGGATTTCTTGTAGAAACCAGCAACCTTTGAAGGAACGATAGGTCCCTGGAATTTGCGGGTTGCTCCGGAAGAAGGAGTGAAGATCACATCCACCACGTTTCCATTGTCCACCTTA
>JBGVCE010000219.1:0-2086 GCA_045226235.1 Anaerobutyricum sp. | reverse complement strand
GACGGATATCCGTGATTCTGCCGTTGCTGATATGCGTCCTCAGAAGCATACAGAAATTAGGGGCAGTCATGGGATTGGCCTTATTTTCCAAAGTGAAATAAAGAAGGGGAAGACTGGCACTGGCTGAGATCAGAAGACGATAGGTTTCTCTCTGATTTTTAACCACGAAGAGCAGTTCATCCTTCTCCGGCTGATATATTTTATAGATTCGTCCCCCTGTCAGAGAACGGTTCATATCATGAACGATATTGGCGATGACGGTACCATCAAAAGCCATAAGATTTCCTCCTTTTGGATTAATTGGGATTGATATGACCTAGATTCTATCATACTCTTGTAAACCCGTCAAAATATAGTGGTCTGATTGACTTATGATTTCCCCTATGTTAAACTGAATAACTAAGGAAAACTAAGATTCTGAGGAAAGAAAAAGCCTTTCATCATATTCTTCAGGAGGTTAAAATGAGCAAAAAGAATAATAATATGACATACGGATCAGATAAGAAAGGGAAGTGTCTGTGGTCTGACCGCAAACATCATCTGTGGTTTCCCGTAAGCTTTACCAGATATTCGGTGGAGAATGGCAGATTGTACACCAACAAAGGCTTCCTGTCTTCCCGGGAAGATGAATGCCTGCTATATCGCGTACTTGACATTTCTGTAACCAGGTCCCTTGCCCAGAGGTTATTTGGGACAGGTACCATCGAATTAAATACAAAAGACCGTTCTAACCCCGTCATTCTTCTGGAAAATGTATCTCATCCGGTGAAGGTAAAGAGAATGCTCAGTGATCTCATCGAGGAGGAGAGAAAGGCCAAGGGAATCGACGGCAAAGATATGTACGGTGCATCCAGCCATTATGATCCCATCGAGGGGGATGCCTATGGAGAGATGCATGCGCAGGCAGAGGAAGACACTGACATGGAACCGGAAGAGGATAATCGGTGATATAAATATGGATGGCCATCGTGATAGCGATGGCCTTATCTATTTTCTTAAATGTTGACATAAAATGAAACAAAACGTATAATTTCATGTATTAATACTTTACTGTGATACTATATGAAAGTAGCTATGAAGAGGCGGAGGGAAAGATGAAAAAGAAACTGCTGCACACTCCGGAAGGTGTGAGAGATAATTATGGAAGGGAATGCAAGAAAAAACAGGCGGTCTTAAAAGAGATGAAGCATGTCCTTGCCCTGTATGGTTATCAGGATATTGAGACACCTGCCTTTGAATTTTTTGATATATTTAACAGTGACACCGGGACCCTGAGTTCCAGGGAGATGTATAAGTTCTTTGACCGGAACAACAATACTCTGGTTCTGCGTCCTGATATGACGCCATCCATTGCCAGGAGTGTTGCCAAGTATTATTTCGACTGCCGGTTTCCCATCCGTCTATGCTACACGGGAAATACCTTCCGTAATAATCTAAGTTATCATGGACGGCTTTCGGAGAGAACGGAACTAGGTGCGGAGCTGATTAATGATGACTCTCCCCAGGGGGATGCCGAGTGTATCGTCATGTTGATCGACTGCTTCCTGGCAGCCGGGCTGAAAGATTTCCAGGTGGAGATCGGACAGGCGGAATTTTATAAGGGAATCATGGATGGCATTGAACTTGATGAGGAGAGCAAGGCGCAGATTCATGACTACATTGAGAATAAGAACTCCCTGGGTCTTGAGATGTTCCTTGAAGATCTTGAGATTCCTGACGGTTACCGGAATATCCTTCTTGAGTACAATGAATTGTACGGGGATATTTCCATGCTTGCCCATGCCAGGGAACTGACAAATGATGAGAGGTGCCTGGATGCCATAAAACGTCTGGAACTGGTCTATGAAGCCATCTGCCAGTACGGATACGAGAAATATATCAGTTTTGATCTTGGAATGGTAAACCATTTTGACTATTATACCGGTATCATTTTCAGTGGTTATACTTATGGCACCGGAGACGCCATCGGAAAAGGCGGCAGGTACGATAATCTGCTGAACCAGTTCGGCAAAAATTCACCGGCCTGCGGTTTTACCATCCTGGTGGATGATCTGCTTTCTGCCTTAAGCCGTCAGAATATCCCGAT
>JBGVCE010000218.1:0-3094 GCA_045226235.1 Anaerobutyricum sp. | reverse complement strand
GTTCAGGGTTGACATTAGCGATGAGTTTCTGAGATAAAACATGGGCCTCTATAGGTATAATCTTCATAACTGATTTCCTCCGTTCTTTAAGAATCCAGGTCCATGGGATGCGCATAACAGTACTCCACCGCTTTGGCAAAGGCCTCTACGGCAGACTTGCAGGCTGCTTCCGTCCCATAGAGCATAGCCCCTCCGGTATTTACCCGGGTGGGGGTTTCAAAGAATTCGATGATCCTGGTATCGCTGGATTTTAATGCCTTGTCCAGGGCGTAGGTGGCTTCCACAGGGGTTGCAACCAGATGAGCCAGGGATGTGTCTGCAGGAAGTCCGAATTTCTGCTGGTTATATTTGCCGATCCTTGGCATGTAGTCCACATAATATGCCATGGATTCGTCATCATCTATGATGTACATACCACATTTGTGCTCAATGTATTCCTTGATATAATGCAAGCCGCTTCTTACATCTTCCACTTTGGGTCCGGAGATAACGGCAGTGATCTCCCCACCGTACCGGCTCCATGCATACTCCACACCACCATAAACCGTCTCCACATGAAGAACCTGAATCCGGGCTTTCTTGGATGCATCATCCAGGGCAAAATCCATCACATCCTCCACGTCACAGGAGATGAGTCCGACACTCTGATGGTCATCGGGAATCTTCCAGAGTTCTCTGTATTTTTTATCTGCCTGCGGTATGACTTTCTGCATGGTAACATGCGAATTCACTCTTTTTACCATGTCGTCTCCTCTTTATCTTCTATAATCATATATATTTGTATATCTATCAATAGAATACCATGGTTACAAGGGAATGTAAATTTTAACAGAAGGGAAAATGATGCTTCATCCTGCAATTTTTTCTCCTTTTTTCAGGAGAGATGTTTGCCGGATCAGAAAAAATACAGACATAAAAAAAAGAATTAGCACTCAATACTTGACTTGGCTAATAAAGTGTGATATATAGTAATTAGTGTTATAGTTAAGATATAACAATATATGATTTTTACGAACCAGGAGGTGTCGTTATGAATATTAATAAATTTACGCAGAAATCAATCGAAGCAGTCCAGGACTGCGAAAAACTTGCCTATCAGTATGGGAATCCGGAGATTGACCAGGAGCACTTTCTCTATAGTCTTCTGACCGTCAGCGACAGCCTGATCCTGAAACTTATCGAGAAGATGGAAATCAATAAAGAAGCTTTCCTGTCACAGGCTCAGCAGCTGATCGAAAAAAAGCCTAAAGTCAGTGGCGGACAGACCTACATCAGCAAGAGCCTGAACCAGGTTCTGGTGAGCGCAGAGGATGAATCCAAGGCAATGGGAGATGAGTATGTTTCCGTGGAGCATCTGTTCCTTGCTCTTCTCAAGTATCCTAACAAAGAGATCAAGAGTTTATTTCAGGCTTATGGGATTAACCGGGAGCGTTTCCTTCAGGCCTTGTCCACTGTCAGGGGGAATCAGAAGGTGGTCAGCGATAATCCGGAGGCAACCTATGAGACTCTTGAAAAATACGGCTATGACCTTGTGGCAAGAGCCAGACAGCAGAAGCTGGATCCCGTCATTGGCAGGGATTCCGAGATCCGGAATGTGGTAAGGATCCTTTCCAGAAAGACCAAAAATAACCCGGTGCTGATCGGGGAACCCGGTGTGGGTAAAACAGCGGTAGTAGAAGGCCTGGCCCAGCGTATCGTAAAAGGTGATGTTCCAAACTCCCTGAAAGATAAGAGAGTCTTTGCCCTGGATATGGGATCTCTGGTGGCAGGGGCCAAATACCGTGGAGAGTTTGAGGAGAGGCTGAAAGCCGTATTGGAGGAGATCAAAGCCAGCGAAGGGCAGATCATCCTCTTTATCGATGAACTCCATACCATCGTAGGGGCCGGCAAGACCGAGGGTTCCATGGATGCAGGCAACCTCTTAAAACCTATGCTTGCCCGTGGAGAACTTCATTGTATCGGCGCCACCACCCTCAATGAATACAGCAAATATGTGGAGAAGGATAAGGCTCTGGAGAGACGTTTCCAGCCTGTTATGGTAAATGAACCTACGGTGGAGGATACCATCTCCATCCTCCGTGGATTGAAGGACCGTTATGAGGTTTACCACGGTGTTAAAATCACGGATGGAGCCCTGGTGAGTGCAGCCATCCTGTCCAACCGTTACATTACCGACCGTTTCCTTCCTGATAAGGCTATCGACCTGGTGGATGAAGCCTGTGCCATGATCAAGACGGAACTGGATTCCCTTCCTACAGAACTGGATGAGGTTCAGCGAAAGATCATGCAGATGGAGATCGAGGAAGCTGCATTAAAGAAGGAGACAGACCATCTTAGCCAGGAAAGACTGGAACACCTTCAAAAAGAACTGGCGGAATTGAAGGAGAGTTTCCAGTCTCAGAAAGCTACCTGGGATCAGGAAAAATCCGCGGTGGAGAGAGTTTCCAAACTGAAAGAAGACATCGAAGCCATCAATAATGAGATTCAGATTGCCCAGAGGAATTACGACTTGAATAAGGCAGCGGAATTACAGTACGGAAGGCTTCCGGAACTCCAGAAGGAATTGGAAAAGGCGGAAGAATTGGCCAGGAAGGATGGGAATTCCCTGGTTCATGAATCCGTCACCGAGGAGGAAATCTCCAAGATCATCAGCCGCTGGACAGGCATTCCGGTGACCAAACTGACGGAATCCGAGAGAAATAAGACCTTGAATCTGGATAAGGAACTCCATCGTAGAGTTGTGGGACAGGATGAAGGTGTTCAAAAAGTAACCGAAGCCATCATTCGTTCCAAAGCCGGAATTAAGGATCCGGATAAGCCTATCGGTTCCTTCCTCTTCCTGGGACCCACCGGCGTAGGTAAAACCGAGCTGGCAAAAGCCCTGGCAGAAGGGCTCTTCGATGATGAATCCAACATGGTTCGTATCGATATGAGTGAATATATGGAGAAGTTCTCCGTATCCCGTCTGATCGGAGCTCCTCCCGGATATGTGGGCTATGAGGAAGGCGGGCAGCTGACAGAAGCAGTCCGGAGAAAACCCTATTGTGTAGTACTCTTTGATGAGATTGAGAAGGCCCATGCGGACGTGTTCAAC